>CAXTFT010000108.1:0-245 GCA_964243585.1 uncultured Terriglobus sp. | reverse complement strand
GATCGCCTCCTCGAGGACCTGCTGGACCGTCCGACGGTCGGGCTGCCGCTGCACACCCGCGAGCGGCGCTCCCTGTTCATTTACCTGCTGCTGACTCGGAAGCTGCTCAAGCGGGAGACGTGGAGGGGGCTGTACCTGCTGCCCGGCCTTCTGCTTGTGCTTGCCATTGCCGCGCCCTGGCATGTGCTGGCCACACTGCGCAACCCGCCTTACTTTGACTTCACCATGCACAGCGCGCCGGGGGA
>CAXTFT010000107.1:6391-12549 GCA_964243585.1 uncultured Terriglobus sp. | reverse complement strand
GTGAACAGGAAACCCGAAGCGGCTTACAAGCTCAACAAAAGACATACAGACTCAGCAAGGTACGGCTTCCGCTTGGCGTGGCTCTATCGCGCGGACTTGCTTTTCGGGGAGTTGCGAGGTATCCCCGCTGCGGTGGGTGGCGGAGGGCGCGTTAGCGGCGCAGACAGGGAAGAGGAACTCTTCCCTTCAAAACTGCAAGAAGGAAGGGCACGCGCGTCCGCTAAGCCTCGTCGGGTGATGAACCGTCTGTCTCGGTCAGCTCAAGACCAGGAACAGCGATGGCAAAGCTAAAGTAGCCGCAGCGCGGAAGCAGGCCGGCTTGGATGGACAGCTTAGAAGTTGACGCAGATCGAGATGATTGTCCTCCAGCCGGGTTCTGGTGGATATTCCAGTTGCCATCGGGTGTGGCCTCATCAACGAACCTCGAGCTTGGCGTGGGCGTAGCGCCGGGGTTATCTGGTCGAGAGAGCGCTTTCACCAATGGAAAGATCAATTGGTCGGCGCGATCAAGCGAAGACGATGGAGGAGGATTGAGCTCCGCCACCGGTTACTCGATATCCCGCCCAAGCCCTCGGTAAGCACATATCGAACCGCTCCGCACCTCACACCGCGTCCACCTTGCCAAAGCATGATCCGTCCGGAATCAGAAGCCACAAAGACCTCGTGCTACATACTTAACAAAACTATAGTTCTTGTCGTTGTCGACACGTGAAATCTTCTGCCTCATTGACACCTTCCTGATAAGGTGCACGCGGCTTTAATCGCCTGAGGGAGCTTCAAGATTTCCATTCTGTCGAGCACCTCCTGGTGCCATAGCGCGCAAACATAAGCAAGAACAGAGTGGGCGGAAAAGATTCATACCTCGAGCCCGCTAATCTCGATTCAGGCTCACAAATAGATGCTGATGTGTTCGCAGTAGTGCTAAACTTATCAGAATCCAGACCAATCCTGTCATTTCGCACAGATCGGAAAACCATGTTCTGCCTTAAGCTTGTACGACGGGCTGCGTTGCCCGCCCTGTTTGTCTGCGCTCCCGCCTTCGCCCAATCTGTAGCGACCGCTACCATTACTGGGAACGTGGCAAACGCTTCGAATCAGCCGGTGCGCGCCGCAGTTATTTCGTTGCGCAGCAACGGCGGCATCCTGCGCGAGGCCCAGAGCGACTCCGGTGGCCGTTTCACTCTGTCAGAGGTGCCGGTGGGAATGGCTCATCTTGAGGTCCGCGTCAACGGACAGACCACGCTGGACAAGGACGTGGACATCGTTGCCGGTATCGCGCTTTCGCTCAACCTCGGCCAGGACAACTCCGCCGGCAGCGTGCAGACATCTGTTGCGGCCGTGAGCGAGCACGTCGATGTAACCGCAACCGCGGACAAGCGACCGTCCGAGATCACGAACCAGCCGGTCGGCCTGCCGGCCCTTTCGTCCGTGGTGACCCACGAGGAGATTGAGCACACCAACGTCTTTCGCGACTTCGGAGAAGTGCTGAACCGCATTCCTGGCATCACCATCGCTTCGCTGCCGCAGGGCGACATCGGCACAGGTATCAAGCTTCGCGGCTTCTTCACGCGCTCACACGGTGCTGACATCGCGGTGTACATTGACGGCGCGCCGCAAAACGTGCCGGCTTCCACCATCGGCGGAACCGGCTTCAACGACATGACGTGGCTTCTGCCCGCGCTGATCGATCGCGTGGAGGTCATCAAAGGCCCTTTCTCCGCGCTCTACGGCGACCAGAACCGCGCGGGAGCGATCCGCATTACGACGCGTGAAACAGCCGAGTCGCGCGCTACCATCACAGTCGGTCGCTTCAACACGGTTGATGCGAACGTGGTGCTTTCAAAGCAGCTTGGCCGCTTTAGTTCGCTCGTTGCTGCAGACTTCATGCGGTCAAGCGGGTATCGCACCTCGTCCGGCTTTGAGCACGGCACCCTCTTTGCGAAGGAGACCTTCCGGGCAGGCGGCGGTGTCTGGAGCGCCCGCGGCTACTACCAGGGGTCGAATTGGGATGCCGCAGGCTTCCTTTTCCTGAGCGCGCTGCAGGCAGGCACTGTGCAGGCGACCTCCCGTGACACGACTTCACCACCGCTCTTCGGCGATGCCAACCGCACCAACTTCACACTCACGCGCCGGCCGGAAAGCGGGGAGCGCGGCCTGGAACTCACCGCTTACGCCGAGCGCTACAACCGGCGGCGTGCGACAGGTGCGAACGCCACCACGGTCAACGTGCAGAGCGACACACGCTGGATCTCTGGCGGCCGAGTGCTGCGGACCTTTAATTTGAAAGATCGTGCGTCCCTGATCATAGGCGGCGAACTGCGCAGCGATTACGGTACGGGCATCATCCGCCAGCAGGCAAACAACGTCTTCACTGCCACCTACCTGCAGGACCAGAACCTGAACATGCTGCAGTACGCGGGTCTTACCCAGGGACAGTTCAAGCTGCTGCGCTCACTCAAACTTGTCGGTGGTCTGCGCGTGGACGCGTTCCACTACAACTTTGCGAACCAGAAGATCCCTGCCGCATCGACCGTGTATGACAAGCCGGTCGCTACGCCGAAGATCGGCCTTGTCTATTCGCCGGTCGAGCGGGTCAGTGCCTTCTTCAACATGGGCCAGGGTTTCCGTTCCTCCGACCAGTCAGAGATCAGCCCGAGCGGCAGCGCCGGTCCGCTCGGCGCGGCGGGCGGCAATGCGGTCACGTCGATCTCGCCGCCAAAGGTGACCTCCTACGATTACGGCTTCAACACCCGCCTCAATCCACGCTGGACGGCATCCGGAGCGGGCTTTTACACGCTGAATCAGAGCGAAACTGTTTCCACCGGACCTTACACATTCGTCGCTGCGGGTGACTCCACCCGGCTCGGCTGGGAGGCCGAAACGAATTTTCAGGTGAGTAACTCGTTGAATGTGTATGCGAGTTTGACGGATGTCGTAAAAGCGCGCCTGAACAATCCGGCAAATAACATCAGCAATCAGTTGAACGTTCCCCAGTACGTACCGAAGGCTGGCTTCGGCTACTTGCGTTCGGTGCGCAAGGGCAACGTCGCCCTGAACCTGGACGGCTTCTACTACTCGCCCTTTCCGTACTACAGCGGCACGCCTCTAACTCTGAAAAAGACCAAGCCATATGCTCGTTACGATCTGCGAGGCAGTTACTACGTAGGCCGGGTGGAACTTACCGGGTTCGCCCGGCTTGCCCCGTACAAGTACTCCGGCGAAGCGATGTTCTCCAGCGCCGCTGGTTTGTCCGTCGATCCGGAACCACACTGGTATGGCGGCTTTACGGGCCGGTATCGTTTCTAATACGGCAGGAGCAACGAGCATGACCGTGCAGGACCTTTCACGAATCCGCGGCGAGAGGAAGGAGCAGGCTTCTTCCGGCTCGCTACCGCTCACCATGAATGCGGTCACCAAGCGCTACGGCCGACGCAATGTTCTGGACGGCTTCTCACTGCGCGTGCAGCGAGGCGAGATTGTCTCGCTGCTGGGGCCGAACGGTGCCGGTAAGTCCACGACACTCGCGCTGGCGCTCGGCTTTCTCAAGCCGGATGCCGGTACGGTTCAGGTAGCCGGGATCGATGCGACGGCCGACCCACACGGGGCGCGCCGGCGGGTAGCGTACATCCCGGAAAATGTGCAGCTTTACCCCTCTCTGAGCGGCCTGGAGAACCTGCAGTATTTCTCGGCACTCAGTGGGCAGAGATTGCCGGAGGCCGAGTTGCAGCAGGCGTTGCTACGTGCGGGGCTGCCGGAGGGTTCCCACCGCCGCAGGCTCGGCGAGTACTCAAAGGGTATGCGCCAGAAGGCGGGCATCGCCATTGCCATGGTGCGCAAGTGCGATCTGCTCCTGCTCGATGAGCCGACCTCCGGCCTCGATCCGATCGCCTCTGCGGAGTTTCACCACTCGCTGCTCAGTGCCGCCAGCGACGGTGCAGGTGTGCTGATGGCGACGCACGATCTGGAACACGTGCTGAAGATCTCACACCGTGTTCTTATCCTGCGCGCAGGCAGACTCGCGGTGAGCATCGGTCGGGCAGAGTTCACCGGCGTGAACCTGGAAGCTGTTTATGCAGAAGCCATGGCGCAGGCCAGGACGGATGTGGTGACAGATGCTTGAACTGTGCTGCAAAGAGGCGCGCCAACTCTGGCGGGAGCAGCGTCTGCCCGCGCTCTACCTGCTACTGGCACTTGCGCTGGTGTGCGCTCTAAGCGGGACGCTGCGCGCCAATCGGCTGGAGAGCCGGCAGTCTGCCCAAGCGGCAGACGCGGAGTACCAGCGTTGGCTAAACCAGGGCGAAAAATACGCCCATACCGCCGCACACTATGGCATCTATGTTTTTCGGCCGGTGTACGGCCTGGCGAACCTCGACCCTGGCGTTCAGGCCTTTGTCGGCCACTCCGTCTGGCTGGAAGCGCACGTGCAGAACGGTCTGCTCTACCGGCCGCTTGAGGATGGAACGGCTGTGGAAAGGCTTGGCGCGTTGACGCCGGTCTTTCTGCTCACGACGCTGCTGCCGCTCTTTATCCTGCTGCTGGCGCATGGCAGCTTCACAGTGGAACGCGAACGTGGCACGCTGAAACTCGTTCTGATCCACAGCAGCGGTATTGGCCGCCTCGTCCTGAGTAAACTGCTCGTGCAGTTGGTCGCGAGTGCCTTACCTGTAATCGTCGTCTTCGGTATCACGGCAGGCTGTGCTCTGATGTGGCACATGGCGGAACCGCCCGACGCCCTGATTCGCTGGTGTCTGCTTCTGCTGGTCTCGCTGTCGCCTGTTTTGCTCTGGTCGCTCTTGTCTCTTGGCGTCTCCAGCCTGATGCGTACATCCGGGCAGGCGCTCGCCACGTTGTTAACGCTCTGGTGCGTGATGTGTCTGGTGCTGCCGCGCGCGGTGGCCGAACTGGCGGAAAGACGGCATCCCGCGCCTACCCAGCTGCGGCTTGCAGCAAGCATGACGGCTGCCCTAGGCGACGTCGAGGGTGGCGATCGCGAGTCTGCGGTCAAACAGCGCTTGCTGGCTCAGTACCACGTCGACTCGCTCGAAAAGCTGCCTGTAAATTGGGAGGGCGTCATGCGCAACGAGGGCGAGGCCGCAGGCGACGGGGTATTCGACCGTTTCTGGGGAGCGCTCTTTAGCTCATACCGCATGCAGCAGGGCACTGTCGCACGTTTTGCCATGCTCTCTTCATCTCTCGCATCCACCTGGCTCTCTGGCCGGCTTGCGTCGACAGATATCGATGCGCACCTGGACTTCGTAGAAGCGGCCGAGGCGCATCGGCGGTCACTTGAGGCGACGCTCAACGATCAGATTGTACGCAAGCTTGCCGACCCAAAAGTTTTGCGGCCGAACTCCGGACGCGAGGTCTGGTCACGTGTGCCGCGGTTTCGCTTCGGCGGCTATCCGCTGAGCCACGTGGAAGCCGGTGAGGGGCACGCGACCTTACTCGCGCTAGCTGCGCTTCTGACACAACTTGTGTTTGGAACGCTCCTGCTGGCTGCGGGTGCGCGACGTCTCTCCGAGTCGGGCGCGTGATGCAGCGTCACCGAACGAATGCCACCGGGCAGATGCTGCGGCTCGAAGCACGGCTCTTCCTTCGGCAGCGCTTTGTGCTGCCCGCGCTCGTCGCCTTTGCGTTCCTGTGCCTCTTTGCTGCTGCGGAAGGCATGCACCGCATCGCGGAGCAGCGAGCGACGATCCATAGGCTGGTCGAAGCAGAGGGGCAACGGCTTGCAGCCGCACGGCAGCTTGCGCAGCGGCTTGACCGCAAGCAGGGAACGACCGGTCCGTTTCGTGACCCTCGCGTGCCCTCAAACTTTGTCCGTCTTGTGCTGTTTACGCCGGCGGTGAAGCCTCTGTTCCCGGCCGCGGCCCTGGACGCAGCCCAGGCGGACATCCTGCCGTTTTACTTCCAGCTGAATGTGGGCTCCGCGAGCAAAACAACGACCACCTACGAATACAGCAATCCGCAGCAGCTTCTGCTTGGCAGGTTCGACCTGTCGCTGGTGCTGGTGTACATTCTGCCGCTGTTTCTGGCGCTCTTCGGCTATCGTGTGGGCAGCTTCGAGCGGGAAGCAGGTATCACCCCGTTGCTGAAGATCGCGTGCCCGCGCGGGCCGACGTCCTCGTTCGAGGCCTCGCTGTAGAAGACCGTCTCGT
>CAXTFT010000107.1:0-6381 GCA_964243585.1 uncultured Terriglobus sp. | reverse complement strand
CTCTTCGTGTATGCGCGTCGTCTCCTGCTTGCGTCGCTGCCGATTATCGCGGTGTATCTGGCCGTCGCTGTTAGTGTGACCTGTGTGGAGTCCCACATTGACCGCACGGGTGTGGCGCTGCTGCTCCGTACGCTCGCTGTCCTTGTGGTGCTTGTCGCTTCCTATAGCACCTTCTGGATTTGCGTGTTGCTGCTATTGACGCGCACGCGCGTGGTGCCTGCCGCTGCGTTGCTTCGCATGAGCATGGTATGGCTTGCAGCGTGCCTTCTGATCCCGGCATGCGCCAACCAGCTTGCCGCTGCCGTGTATCCCACGATGTCCCGCCCGGAGTATGTGAACCGGGTCCGCGCCGTGAACGATGCGCTCACCCGCGATCCAGGCAGGCTTTACGCTCTTTATCTTGCAAAGCACCCCGGCCTGGCTGACGCACCAGCGCCCATGCCGGGCAGCGGCAGCATGACACTGATCACTGCTGAAATGACAGACGGCACTGCGGAGAAGGTCGACGGAGAAATAAAATCAACACAGCTTCGTCAGGACCGGGTGACGCAGTGGCTTGCCATCGCCTCTCCAGCGCTGCTGTTGCAGAGACAACTCGACCGGCTTGCGGGGGAGGATCTCGCTCGACAGCAGCTGTTTGTGTCGGCTGCGAAGCAGCACATTCAGAAGCTGCGTGACTTCTACCGCGATCCGATGCGGGGCAACAAAGTCCTGTCGGACTCCGCCTTTGAGCACCTGACGCAATATCCCCGCTTCCAATAAAAGAACTCTGTTCAGGGTAGCTCACCCTCCTCAAGTGCTGAATCGAGACTTAGCGAGCCTGAGTCACCGTGTCAAAGATGGGAGTGTTATTGCCGGATGGGCAATTAGGATTCATTGAAAGGCTTCTCGCGCGCGTTCGGAGGCAATCATTAGGGCTTCAACCTGGCGCTAATCGTTCAAGAAAGGGCATTGTCACGTGCCGGTCTAGTGTTATTGCGAATCGTGCGACCCGAAAGTCATCCCTATGATTGTCTAGCGTCGTCACGCGACCTGACCTGCCGTCCACTGGGCGGTATCTTAAGAAGATAAGTGAAGAATGAACGCTCCTTTGTGAAGCTCTCCGACAATGTAGCCGCAGCCTGAAGGAAAATCAGACAATGGCCGTGCGATGGAACTTGGGAGCCTTCCCCCCCCCTCAAAGATATTCATCTCGGCTGCGGTCAGGTTGCCCGCGTCCTTTATCTCCCAAGACTCAGGAAGCAAAGCCCCGCGAATCGTTGACGCCGAGCATTCGCGACATTTCTGATCGGTTCACACCACTGCGGATCAGCGCTGACACTTCGTTGAAGATTTGGAGCTAAGACGCGTTCTTTTCTCAGATTGTGTATGCTGCCACAGACGTCAGCATTCAGACAGCACCTGATCCGCTTGGAGACTTCGCGTGTCCTTATTCGCCCTGCTTTGCCGAAAGTACCTCTCTGCTTACCCCACCACGAGTCTGTTTGTTCCTCTTGCTGCTCTTTTTTGTTTGTTTCTCGGCGGCAGAGGTCTAGCGTTCGCCGCGCCAGTCGCCACTTCAACTTCATTAGCAGTGAGTGCAGGTGGCGTCCCTGTGACTACAGTTGCTTTGAAGACGGCAGTGACGCTGACCGCAAAGGTGACAGCCGCAGTTGGAACATCTGCCGCTTCAGGGCAGGTACTGTTCTGTGATGATGCATTTGCAAACTGTGCGCTCAGCCCGCTGGCCCTGGCACAGACCGTGGTTGGCGGGGGCTTTGCCACGGCTACGTACACCTTCCTGCCTGGCCCGTCAGCGCACTCGTATTCTGCGCGATTTTTGGCCAACACAAGCTTTGCCGGCAGTGTCTCGTCTTCGCAAACACTGAACGTTACCAGCAGCATCGCTACATCAACCACGCTCACTTCTAACCTCGCCAACAACCTGTACACCCTAAGCGCTCAGGTCATAGCGCATCAGGCAATTGATCTGGGCGCCGCGATAACCTTTACGGATACGAACAGTGGAGTCACCCTGGGGTCCAATGCAGCCAGCGTGACGACTGCCTCTACAGACCTCGCTAACAAGGCTCAACCCTTTACCGGGGACAACGGTGCCTGCGCCATCGCCACCGGCGACTTCAACCGGGACGGCATACCCGACATTGCGGTTGGCGTGGGTTGCTCCGCGCCAAACGGCAGCAACTCCGCGAGTGCCCTTGAGATTCTTCTCGGCAAAGGTGATGGCACCTTTGCCGCCGCAGCAGCATCGACGGGCTTTGCAAACACAAACGTGCTCACCCTGGCAGCGGGCGATTTTAACAATGACGGCATGGTAGACCTTATCGCGGCCACGGCTACCTCCACCACCAGTCCAGGCAGCAACTTGAATTACAGCTACGGTCTCTCGTTTGTGCTAGGCAAAGGCGATGGTACCTTTGCTGCACCTGTCAGGGTCAGTTTGTCCTGCAACAACTCCCACCTTGTGACCGGCGACTTCAACAACGATGGCAATCAGGACTTCGCTGCGGACTGCTATAGTTCCACTTCCATCTCCTCTCCTGTGCAGGTGTTTCTTGGCAGCGGCGCCGGACGATTCACATCGACCGGGCGCGACGCAACAGCTGGGACAGTAAAGTTTTTGCAGGCTCTTGCTAGCGGAGACGTTAACGGTGATGGCTTGGCCGATCTGATAGTCGGCTCGACTGCCAGTGATTACACGGTCACTGTTTTACTCAGTAAGGGTGATGGTTCGTTTGCTATGGGCAGCAGTTACCCCGTTTCGAACGGCGTTACGACCTCTTTGGCAGATGTGAACGGCGATGGAAAGGCTGATTTAGTAAGCCTTGCGGCCGCATCGGGTACGCCCGTCTCCTCGCTGTTGTCTACACAGTTTGGGAACGGCGATGGGACGTTTGCCACTGCTGTGAGCACTGCCGTTCCAGTCTCTGCAGGTTACACAGGAACTGCGCTACTAATCGCCGACTTCGATGGTGACCACCGGAGCGATGCGGCCATCGTGACTTACAACACAGTGAGTCTGCTGCATGGAACGACTACTGGCGCGTTCGGTGGGCTGGCTTCCTTCACCCTGACCGCTACCAGCGCTCCAAATAACTTTCCGGCAGCGTTGGCAGATCTGGATGGCGACGGGGTCACAGACCTTTTTGCCTCCAGCTCTGACAGAAGTATTGGAGTCTCATTGCTGACGACCAAAACCAGCACAGGTACTGTTCAGATCACGACTGCAGCGCCCACCGGCGATGGCACTCACGCCGTTACTGCAAGCTACGCAGGGAACACCTACACTGCACCCAGCACTTCAAACTCGGTCAACCTGGCTGCGACACCAGCCTTCACAACCCTGGCGCTTGTTGCTGCACCGGCGCAGGTCAGTTTAGGTGCGCAGGTGCTACTCACTGCCACGCTGACGCCCTACAACGCAGGCACGCTTACCACCGACAGTGAAATCGTCACCTTTACCAGCGGCGGTAAGACGCTGGGCATGGCAAACCTTCGAACGGGTGTGGCAAGTATCAATCTCACGTCTCTGCCGGTCGGCTCGAACAGTATCGTCGCCACCTACGTGGGTGACGTTAATTTCCTCGCCTCCAGGTCACCTTCTGCAATTGTGACGGTTGTAGCACCGTCAGTTCCGACTTTGTCCTCTTCTTCTCTCACCTTTACGGCTCAGGCAGTTTCTACGACGTCGACCGCGCAAACCGTCAGTCTAACCAACACGGCGGTGGGACCTCTCACAATTACCTCCATTGTGGCTTCGGGTGACTTCAGCCTTACCAACGGATGCGGAAGCAGTCTGCCTGCAGGTGCAAGCTGTACAGTGGCGGTAATCTTTACTCCCGCTGCCGCTGGCACCAGAACCGGCACACTTACGATCTCCACCAATGCTGTAACAGCCACCCAGGCAATCGCTCTGACAGGCACTGGAGTAGTTCCGGTAACGGTTACTTCCAGTTCATCTTCGCTGGCCGTGACGCGCGGTAGCACCACCCAATCCAGTATTCAGGTGCAAGCAGCGATCGGCTATGCCGGGCCTGTTTCACTGTCCTGTGCCGTCTCCTACCAGGGCACGGGTACTTCTGTAAGTCCGCCGACTTGTACTGTCAATCCAGCAGCCCTCTCGATAGCTTCTGGCGGGACGGGAGCTGCGATGTTAACTGTCGCCACGACCACTTCGACCTCTTCGCTTGTTCCGATAGAACGAGGCTCTGGCATCGCTCTCGCAGGTTTGTGCGTCATTGCTGGCTGCGGGAACCTGCGTCGGTTTCGCGGTGCCTTGATTGTTGCGCTTTGCACACTCTTGTTAGGCTTTGCTTCAGGGTGTGGTGGCAGCTCCGATAGCTCCAGTTCAATAACCGGAAGCACCAAGAGTAGCTATTCTGTCACGGTCACCGCCGTTGCTGGCAGTTCTAGTACAGCTGTGACTTTGCCGCTCACCGTTCAATAGCAAATACCCGCTGCACCTAAACAGCACCCCACTGCACACTGCGCGGAGCGTCTGCCGTTCGAGCGTTCAACGTACGTTGAAAGACTGTAACAACGGTAAAAACATCTCGACGCGATCATGCATTCCTAAAGAGCTTGTTTCACCGGACTGTCCAGGTAGATACAATCGCCGCAACCATGAAGCTTTCTGTTTCGCTGCTGTCACTTTCTGCTGTTGTCTTGCTGCGACCGTCGATGTGTGTTGCACAGGACGTGCTGCCAACCATCGCAGGGTATGTCGTTGATGCAGGTACAGCATCGTTTCGCGTAGAAGACCGCACCGTCAACTGCAACGAAGGCGTCACGGTGACGGTGCTGGAGTTTACTTCGGATCAGGCCAAGACGGATCAAATGGTTCGTACCTGCCAAACGTGGACTATCGGTCGGCAGTTGAAGGTATGGGGCAAGCGAGACAAGCACACCGGCGCAATCGCTGCGGAGCGGATTGCAGTGGACGACGAGATGTTTGACACCATCACCGGCTTCGCGCTGATAGACCGTGTGCTGCAGCCGGAGTCCACTGGCTCCATGATGATCCGTGCTGACGGATACCGGCTGCATGTGACGCCGGAGACCAAGCTGGACACGCCTGCTCCGGCAATCAGCTCCCTCCGTTCTGTGCAACCAAATATGTGGGTTAGCTATAAGGGCAGGCCGCAAGTGGACGGCTCTGTGCTGGTGGCCGAGTTGTTGGTTACGCCCAACGTCATTATCGCAAAGGAGAGCAAACTGCGCGCGAAGGCGCAGTTCGATCCAGCTGCAGTAAAGGAGGAAGACCGGCAGAACGACGCCAACAAATTCATTCTTGGGATAGACAGCAAGCGCATTCCGGCGCATGACGACCAGATCATGCAGGCACGAGTGAATCGTATCGGAGAGCGTCTTGTGCCGGCTTACCAGAAGGCCTTGCCTGCAGGCGATCCGACACGAATCGACTTCCGTTTTCAGCTTGTGGACTTGAAGAACCTTCCTGACGCGATCGCATTGCCGAGCGGCATTAGCCAGGTACCGTATCAGGTTGCCGATGCACTGAATGACGACCAGCTTGCCACCGTTATAGCGACAAACATCGGCACGGTACTGCAGAAGCAGAGCTTGCGTTCTCTGCCCACGGTGAAGGCCCTAGCTGCAGCAAACATCACCGGCGGCGCTGCTGGGCTGTTTGTGCCCTTTGTCGGCCTAGGTACATACGTCGGCACAAGTAGGAGAGAAAACGCCATGCTGAGAGCCGCGCGCGAACAAGATCAGCGCGAGGCTATGTGCCTGCTGCAGGACGCTGGCTATGACCTGAAAGAAGCACCCATGGCATGGTGGCTGCTGCACAGTAATCCGAAGAAGACTATGCCGAATGGTGGTATGCCGCCGGCAGCCGAGTATGCCTACCATCTGCTGGGAACGGCGTGGCGTGGTGCTATTCAGTAGGCCTACTGCACCCAACCGCTACCTACGGTAACGGTACTTTACCGTATGTGCCTCGGCTCGCCCAGCGAGTGTTGGATCGCAGCTTCCAGGCCGAAGTTTCCGGAACCCGGCTTCGAAGAACCGATACTTCAATCCACCCGCTATAGAAAGTCGGTATACCGGGTGGCAACATCAGACTGGAAAACCCTTTTGAGCCGTCACAGTCTGTTTGGTGGCTCGACAAGATTGGCAGTGGATGTCGAGCTCGTTCCGTTGGCCCACTCCGAGGTCAGTTTGCCGTGTGGTTGTGGGGTATTCTGCGGATGAGTTTAGATCTGACTGTCTACCAAAGTGAGAGTAGGGAAGAGGCTGCCAACGGCGCTTCCCGGTCCGATCTGATATCGGCTCAGCTGCAGTTCCGCCGCATGGTGCTCGACTCCGTCACCTCTCCCCACTCCGGCGCAACTACGCGAAAGCGCTCGACCTGCTCTTCAG
>CAXTFT010000106.1:0-12692 GCA_964243585.1 uncultured Terriglobus sp. | reverse complement strand
CCTGCGACCACGCGGATGGTGCAGGCGATGCACCTCCTTCAATCGGCCCAGCGCCAGGTGTGTGTAGACCTGGGTTGTAGCGATGTCGGCATGCCCCAGCATGATCTGCACGCTGCGCAGGTCTGCGCCGTGCTCCACCATGTGGGTGGCACAGCTGTGACGCAGCCGGTGCGGACTGGCCGTGGCATTGAGCGACTTTACGATAGCCCAGACCACCTGCGTCGTCAGCGGCTTGCCCCGGACAGAGAGAAACAAGGCGCACTGTAATCCTCGCGCGGCTAGCAGGTCACGGCCCCTCTCCAGGTACTGCTGCAGTGCCTCGCATGCGGCCGTACCCAGTGGCACAATGCGTTCCTTATCGCCTTTGCCACGCACCTGTGCACGCTGCTGATCCAGGTGCAGGTCCTCGACGCGCAGCGACACAACCTCACCCGCCCGCAGACCGCCTGCGTACAGCAATTCTAAAATTGCGTGATCGCGCAGAGACAGGCCGTCTGCCTGAGGATGGTGCGCAGCCGAACCGGTGCGCTCCAGCATGCCTTGCACTTCCGACTCTGCCAAGGACTTTGGCAGCACCTTCCACGTGGACGGCGTATCGATGTTCACCGTTGGGTCGTGAGCGATGCGCTTGTCCAGCAGCATCCACCGGTAGAAGCCCCGCAGGCAGCTCAGCTTGCGCGCCACCGATCGGTCCGTGCGATCGTGCTGGCGCAAGTGCTGCATCCACCGGCGGACACTCTCGCGGGTGGCAGTCTGCAACGTCTTGTTCTCGACCTCAAGCTGCTCACAAAACTGCAGCAGGTCATGCCCATACGCGTCGCACGTAAGCGGACGCAGCCCCCGCTCGACACGCAGGCAGGTCAGATACTCCTGCAGGAGCCGCGCGTCCGGTGTAGGAGGAGTGCTTACTGCGGCAGTGGGTGACGGGGTCATGGTTCCTGTACAGTATGGAGCCGAAACTGCTCATTGCTGTCGACTGGAATCTAGGTTGTCATGCCTACCTGATCCAAAGAGTGCGTCAGGTGGAATCAAACAAACATCGGGCAAAACCATGCCTTGCTGAAGGAAGTCCTCGTTGAAACTTGCAGTTCTTTCTGACACGCACGGTCTGCTACGGCCTGAAGTGCTCGCCGCCTGCGAGCACGTGGATGCCATTCTGCACGCGGGCGACGTCGGCGATGCCACCATCCTAGACCGCCTCGGTCAACTGGCCCCGGTCACCGCGATTCGCGGCAACATCGACACCTCCGGCAGGTGCGCAGCACTGCCGGCAACCGAGATGGTCGAATTTGGCAGAATGACCGTCTACCTGGTGCACTCCCTTGCCGATCTGGACATCCAGCCCACAGCGGCAGGCGTGCAGGCGGTCATCAGCGGGCACTCCCACAAGCCCTCTGAGGAATGGCGAGACGGCGTGCTGTATCTCAATCCAGGCAGCGTCGGACCGCGTCGCTTCAAGCTGCCCGTTGGCATGGCATACCTGCATCTCTCCGGGACTACCCTGCACGTCGAGCGCCTCCTGTTCGCCCTGTAGGATGATTTCGCTCAGATGAGGCGGAGCCTATTGCCGCCGAAGCCGCGGATTAGCCAGTGCATACGCCAGGTCGGTCAGGAGGTTTGCTGCAAGGTAGGTCAGTCCGATCGCAAGCGTGCAGCCCTGCACCAGAGCGTAGTCGCGGTTGGAAATGGCTGACAAAGTCAGCCGACCGATTCCGGGCCACGAGAAAATCGTCTCGGTCACAATGGCTCCGGCCAGCAAAGAACCAAACTGTAAACCCACAACTGTGAGCACCGGCACCAGTGCGTTCCGCAGTGCGTGGCGATAAACAACGGCGTTCTCCGAAAGCCCTTTGGCGCGGGCGGTGCGGACGTAGTCCTGCCCAAGCTCTTCCAGCATGGAAGTGCGCACCATCCGCGTCAGAATCGCCGCAAGCGACAGTCCCAAAGTCACTGCAGGCAACAGGAGGTGCGTAAGCGTGTTGCCGCTGAACAAACTACCCACGCCCGCGCCGGAGACCGGCAGCCATCCGAGGCCAATGGAAAAGATCAGGATCAAAATGGGGCCGAGCGCAAAGTTAGGAAAAGAGAGCCCGATCAGCGACACACCGCCGAGCACGCGGTCCTGCCAACGGCCACGATGCAGGGCTGCCGCAATGCCGGCGGGCAGCGCCAGCAGAATGGCCAGCAGCAACGCGGTAACTGACATCAACAACGTGTAAGGGTACCGCTGCAGAACCAGGTGTGTGACAGAGTCACGCAGCCGCAACGACCTGCCAAGATCGCCATGAGCAATGCCTGCCCAGTAATGCAGGTACTGCGTTCCCAGCGGCGCATCGAGGCCATAGCTATGGCGCAACGCGGAAAGGTCGGTGGCGCTGGCACCTTCGCCCATCATCTGCGCAATCGGGTCTCCGGGAACCAGGTGAATCAGCAGGAACACGACGGACACAATGATCCATAGAACCGGCAGTGTAACCAGCAGCCGACGGACAATGGCGACTATCACCTTCATGCGCTTGAGCCGTCAGCCTCGGCATGCTGCCTTGCCGTAGACTCTACCGCAGACAGTGGACTGACGCGAACCCGGCTGATCCGGCGGCGAGCCACTTCCAGCACCCTGAACTGCCGTTGACCATAGGTCATTACTTCATCCGGTTCAGGCAGGTGTCCTAACTGGGCCAGCAGGAAACCCGCGAGTGTTTCGACACCGGGTTCACGCGGGAAAGACCACTGCAGCTGCGTGGTCAGGTCGCGCAGGGTAACGGTCCCATCCAGATCGACGCTGCCAGCACCATCCGCCGGGGTCAACAGCCGGACCGACCCATCAAATTCGTCCTGCAACTCACCTACAAGCTGCTCCAGCGCATCCTCAGCGGTCACCAGGCCCACCGTTGAGCCAAACTCGTCCACCACGATGGCAATCTGCCGCCTCCGTTCCTGGAACTCCTGCAGAACATCGACGGCCAGCTTGGTTTCGGGTACGACCAGAATGTCGCGGACTACGTTGCGGAGTTGAACGGATGGTTCACGCAGCGCCGCGGGTAAACGGCTGTCGCGGCGGAAGTGCATCAGCCGCGAAATGTCCTTGGAGTAGGCCACGCCGATGATGTGTTCCGTCCCAAGCACCGGGTCATAGACTGGCACGCGCGAGTGCTGCTCCTCGACGATGCGAGCTGAGGCAAGCTCGACCGGCATGTCCGCTGGTAGCGCAAAGATGCGCCCGCGCGGCGTCATAATCTCTCGCACCGTGACATGGTTCAGGTCGATGGCGCGATGAATCATCTGTTCCTGAAATGCGGGTAGCAGGCCGCTGCGGCGGGTAGCAGTAGCGACCAGCTTTAACTCTTCAGGGGAATGCGCCTCAGCACCTTCAGGACGCAGGGAGACCCGGAAAAGTCGGAGCACGAGCGCCGTCGACCTCTTCAGCAACCGGACAGGAAAGCTGGTCAGCCGTAAAAAGACGTCCATGGGTGCCGCAACAGCGAGTGCGATTCGCTCACTTCGCTGCAGCGAAAGTGACTTCGGCACCTGCTCGCCCAGCAGCACTTCGAGGTATGTAATCACGGTAAAAGCAAGAACGATGGCGACTACGTGCGCCGCAGCCGCGGCGTGCTGCTGTAGAAATTGAGACGTTGTATGGAGGTGCAGACGATGGAAGAGATCGAGCAGCACCTGCGCCACTGCCCCTTCGCCTAGCCAACCCAGTGCAAGCGAACACAGCGTAACGCCAAGCTGGTTGGCCGCAAGGAAATCGTCGATTTCCTTTTTGAGCCGCAAAGCAGTTGCCGCTCCAGAGCGGCCCTGTTTCAATAGTTGTTCGAGTCGAGTCTCACGTACCGAAACGATAGCAAATTCTGCCGCAACGAAAAACGCGGTTGCCAGAATCAGAACAGCGACAGTGATCAGCCGGAAAAATGCTGACTCAAGCATGGACCAAGTCTACTGGAGCAGTGATAGCTAAAGCCCCAGGTAAACTGAAAGGCCCGAAGCATCGCTTCGGGCCTTTGTGGAAGCGTCCTGCAGTTATGCTGCGAGAACCTTGCTGATTGTCTTATCGATTGTATCTTTTGGAACATAACCCACAATTTGCTCGGCTACCTTACCATCTTTGAACAGCAGAAGGGCAGGAATACCGCGAATACCATAACGGCCAGGTGTTGCATTGTTCCTGTCCACGTCCATCTTCATCACGCGAATTTGACCGTTGTACTGGGTCGCAACTTCATCCACAACCGGCGCCAATGCACGGCAGGGACCGCACCAGGCAGCCCAGAAGTCTACCAGAACAGGCTGATCGCTCTTCAATACCTGCTGCTCAAAATCGGCATCGTTCACTTCACTTACAAACTGTCCAGCCATGATCCCCGGTTCCCTTCTCGCCTGCGCATGTGCCCGAATGGCTCCTGCGTCGCGATTCATTCTCTTAGATAGATGCAAGCTCTCCGAAAGAGTTTCAAGCGGCCGTCCTGCCGCTTGAGGATGACCGTAGCAGACCTGCCTGCAATGATAGAGACCATGCCTTCGTCTCCAACAGTGACCAGCCTTTCCACCGAACAGTTCCTTCGGGCCGCTCATTCAAGCGGTATCAGCACAGCCGTCTTCGACTTTGACGGTACTCTTTGGCCTGGCGATGCCGGCTCCGGATTTATGCATTGGACGATCAAGACCGGCCTACTTTCACCCGCGACTGCCGAACACATTCTGAACCGCCACGCCAGCTACCATCGCGGGGAGGTCGATGAGATCAGCATCTGCGGCGAGATGACACAGATCTACAAGGGCCTGAGTGAAGCATCCATCCGGGAGAGCGCTGCACAGTATTTTCAGCAGCACGTACAACCGCAGTTCTTTCCGGTCATGGTCGATCTGGTGCACACCTTCCAGGCGCGGGGGGTCGATGTATGGGCCGTGTCCTCGACCAACAACTGGATGATTGAAGAGGGTGTGCGTGAGATGAATATCCAACCAAACCGTGTGCTGGCCGCGGCAGTCGAGATTGAGGACGGCACGGTAACGGAAACCCTCATCCACGTTCCCAGCGATGAGGGCAAAGCCGAAGCCCTGCGTCGCGTGGGCTTGACGCGGCCGGACGCTGTCTTCGGCAACAGCGTACATGACTTGGCCATGCTGCGGATGGCCCGCCTGCCATTCCCCGTAAATCCTTCCGAAGAGCTTGCAAGGCACAGCGCGGAACTGGGCTGGCCCGTATACTACCCGGCTTCAGCAACAGCCCGGGTGTAGCTTTGGCGTCTCCGCACCTGCGCTTAGCGTCTAAACTGCTGTGACGGTGAAGAAACAGCGTATACGAAGGCTGAACACACATGGCAAGCAGCAGCCGGACGAAATGCGTCCCAGAATGCTGCGCCTTGTAGTTGCCGCGCTGATCCTCCGCCCATCTGCCAGCGGTGGCGAGGAAGTTCTCATCTGCCAGCGCAAGCCCGATCAGCCCATGGCCCTGAAGTGGGAGTTCCCCGGCGGCAAAATCGAAGCCGGCGAAAGCCCTGAAGAAGCACTGCGACGTGAGCTAAACGAAGAGCTGGGCATCGAAGCTGAAATTGGCACAGCCCTCGTTCGTATTCGCCATAACTACCGGAACGGCGGCGCAGTCGATCTCCAGTTCTTTACTGTGCGCAGCTTTCAAGGCGAACTGGATAACCGCATCTTTCAGCAGATGCTCTGGTCTAGTTTCACAGCGCTGCCGGACTACGACTTTCTGGCTGCGGACCTTGGACTGATTCGCGACCTTGCGGATGGCAAACTGACCATGCCAGGCACGGCACCGCAGCCCTGAAAGCACGTCTGTTATAACGGCTGGCATGTGCCGACTGCTGCTCATAGCTCTCCTGCTGTTCTCCGCGACCAATCTGTTTGCAACAACCACCACTGCGGAACGTGTCGCGAACGAAGCCGCGCAGCACGAACTGGACACCTCTCCACCGCACGGCAATTTACCCTCTTACTCCTTGGCCCCTCAGGCCTTGGCGAAAGGCGTGCACCTGGAGCAGGTTCGACACATTCGCTACTACTCTCAGGAGGTCTGGGGTATTGTGCAGCTTATCCTGCTGCTCTCATTCGGCGTCATACGGCGTTTTCAAAACTGGGTCGGCAGGAGCTTTCGTAACCGATGGCTCCAGGGCTATGGTTTTCTTTTGCTGTTTTTACTGGCGACCACGTTGCTCAATCTCCCGCTGGACGCCTACGCGCAATGGCTGCGCAGGTCCTACAGCCTGTCGGTGCAGGGGTGGGGTAGCTGGACCTGGGACCAGGTGAAATCGTTGCTGCTCAGTTGGTCGCTTGGCGGATCGCTCGTCATGCTGTTGTTTCTCTTCATCAAAAAGCTGCCACGGACGTGGTGGTTCGGCTTCTGGATCGCTTCCGTTCCCATCTTGGTCATCGGCCTTTTCTTCACGCCCTACGTCGTCGATCCGCTCTTTGGCAAGTTCGAGCCTCTCGCGAAGTCACAACCCAAGTTGGTGCAGCAATTGGAACAGGTTGTTCAGCGCGGACACATGGATATCCCACCCGAGCGCATGTTCCTGAAGAAAGCGTCAGAAAAGACCACGGAGTTGAATGCCTACGTCACCGGTTTCGGAGCTTCCAAGCGGGTCGTCGTGTGGGACACCTCCATTGCAAAAGGCACGCCTGATGAGATTTTGTTTATCTTTGGCCATGAATCCGGGCACTATGTGCTTGGCCACATCGTGCGTGGGCTGCTGCTGTCCGCCATTCTCTTACTGCCATTGCTTTACGCAGCTTACCTGTTCATCCAGTGGTGCCTCGTACGTTTCGGTGCATCGTGGGGCATTCATACGCAGATGGATTGGGGAACGCTTGTCGTTCTTTCGCTGGCGTTTATGTTGTTCACCACGGTGCTTGAACCGGTGATGGCAGGTGATCAACGCGCTCACGAGCATGATGCGGATGTGTACGGACAAGAAGCCATTCACGGCATCGTCTCTAACCCTGCGGCAAGCGCACGTGCTGCGTTTCAGGTGCTGGCAGAAAACAGCTACGAAGTGCCCAATCCGTCACGCTTCGTCGAGTTCTGGACCTACACGCATCCGGCCACGGGTCGTCGCGCGGCCTTCGCCGCACACTACGATCCATGGGCATCCGGCATGCAGCCGAAGTACTTCAAATAAGTCATACCGACGAGGGCGACGGCACCACACGAGACGAGGGCTTCAGCCGCTGAGATAGAAAGTTGCCCACAGTAGCGAGCGGCTTAGCCGCCGACATGATCGTGCCGAGGAGCTGGTCTAACTACCTGCTGTCGGCCATTCGCTAGGTAATCACCTGGCAAGCACCCGTCTACAGCAAGCTGCGTAAGGACTGCCACACCAGTACCAGCGAAAGCACCGTAACAATCCCCGCCGTCGCCCACGCAATGGTGTTGAACCAGATGCCGTTGCGGTACTCGCCCATCAGTTCCTTACTGTTGATCAGCCGCAGCATGAAGTACATCACCACTGGCAGCAGCAGTCCGTTCAGCACCTGCGACAGGATCGCCATGCTGACCAGCGGAAAATTAGGGATCAAGACTACGGCAGCACCTGAGGCGATAAGCCCGGTGTAAAGCCAGTAGAAGACCGGCGCCTGCTTCCATGTACGATCCAGTCCGCTCTCAAAGCCGAGACCTTCGCAGACTGTGTACGCTGTTGAAAGCGGCAGAATTGAGGCCGCAAACAACGACGCATTGAACAGACCCGCAGCGAACAGTAGAAAAGCATAGTCCCCAGCAATGGGCCGCATGGCCTCCGCTGCATCGGCGGGCACGTTGATTTGCCGAACACCATGCACATACAGCGTTGCGGCACAGACCACCACGATGAACCATGCCACTACGTCAGTGAAGATGGATCCAATGATCACATCGAGACGTGTCGCCTTATACTGGCGCACGGTTACACCCTTCTCCACAACTGACGCCTGCAGATAGAACTGCATCCACGGTGTGATCGTGGTGCCAATGACGCCAATGGTCATATAGAGATAATTATGGTCGCTCCACGCCTTGCGCGGCGGCAGCTTGACGGTCTCCGTAAGCGCCAGGTGCCAGTCCGGTCGACCCAGCACGCCCGCGACAATATAGGCGAGATACACCACGGACGCGAAGAGAAAGATCTTTTCGACGCTCTTGTAATCGCCCTTGACCACCATTGCCCACACCAGCAGCGCGCATACCGGCACGGCAATGTACTTGCTGACATGGAACAATTGCAGCGACCCGGCAATGCCCGTGAACTCTGCAATGACATTGCCGAAATTGACGACAACCAGCAGCAGCATGATGATGAACGTCATGCGAAGGCCAAATTCTTCGCGGATGAGATCGCTGAGTCCTTTGCCAGTCACTGCGCCCATTCGCGCGCACATTTCCTGCACTACGATCAGCGCAACCGTGATGGGCAGCATGGTCCAAAGTAGCGAGTACCCGTATTGTGCGCCCGCCTGCGAATAGGTAAGGATGCCGCCTGCATCGTTGTCTACGTTGGCTGTGATGAAGCCCGGGCCAAGCGCCGCCAGGAAGAACAGGATGCGAACACGCCATCTGCGAAACAGCTTCATGCGTAGCGGTCCTGTCTTGCTGCCAAGATGCTCCGCAACCTATTGGTAATCAGGCGCACCTGTGAATCGTTGTCATAGCCGCTGTTCCAGGCACGATGGCAGCCCGCAAGCGAGATGCGACGCCGCGCATCTTCGTCATCGAAATAGTGGCGAATCTTCTCAAGCAGTTCTTTATACCCGTCAAAAAACACCGCTTCACGATCTTCAACGAAACGTTCCATGTGACCTGCTGTTCGTTCTGCTAACAGAAAGCCACCGCAAGCGGCGATCTCAAAGCTTTTGTGTACAAACTCATCGCGATTGCTGTGGGTTAGGAAACTTAGATTGATTCTCGATCGCCATATGGCTTCACGATAACTCTGACCGTACAGTTCTCCTTCGCAGTACAACGATTTGAACCCGGCAGGCGGGAGAGCACGATTCCAGTGACGCACACTCCCTGAGATCGAGACAGGCAATCCTTCTGATTGCAAACGCGTCAGCGTCTCCGCCCGTTTGTCATAGGGTGTCCCAATAAATGAGACGCCGCGGTCTCTTTCCGCATCCGTGAAGGGTGTAGTGGCTGGAAAGTGAATCGTAGGCTCAAAAGCTGTCTGGACCTTGATAACGTCTCGCGCGCCAGCCTCGCGATAACTCAGCAGATTGCTGTCCCGTTGCGTGCAGTGCAGATCGTAAAGGGGAATAGTTTTTGCATACAGCCGCCAACCGGGATCCCGCCGAGGACCGAAAAAATTATCGATCATGTAAGACACACTGACTACTCCACGTTCGCGAAGGGCATGGAGTGTGGACGGCTGCATCCACAGCAGCTTGTCGCACCAAACTACGTCTGGCTGCAGGTTGCTGACTGCTGAGAGAATCTCGTGATTTAATCGACTTACCTCAGGGCCTGAAGTGATGCGAAACTCGATCTTCCGCAGAAGCGGACGTTTCGCACCATAAGTACTTGAGTCAATCGCATGCACTTCATGGCCTTCACGCAGCAGAGCCCATCGTCGATACTCCGCGGAATCGTTTTTAGATAGCTGTGACACGTACAGGATCTTCATGCGTTAGCGCCCAGCCCGCAGCAGCGCAATCACGTGCTCCGCGTAAATAACCCCCGCCAGCGTTCCGTCACTCTCAAGCACAGCCAGCGAACGCAGGTTGTACTTATCGAAGCGTTCGGAAATTTCGCGGCTGCCCGCGTCCACCGTGCAGGAGTAGACGCGCGACTCCTTCAGTGATGCCAGCAGCGTTGCGCCTTCAGCCAAGGTGATGCGCGCCAGGCTTACGATGCTGGTTAGGTGCTGTTTTGCGTCCACTAAGAAAACCTCGCCCACGGTTTCTAGGTCACCTTCAAAAGCTCTTAGCGCCTCGATGGCAGCCCGCACGTCCTCACTCTCAAGCACGGCAATGTAATCCGTGGTCATCCGGCCTGCGGCCCAATCGTCAGGAAATTCCAGCAGTTCCTCGACCTCTTTTCGCTCGTCCGGCTCCATCTCGTGCAGGATGGCTTCAGAACGCTCCTCCGAAAGCTCAGCCAACAGATCCGCAGCAGCACCGGGATCCATTTCTTCCACAATGTCCGCTACACGGCTGGACTCCATGTGTTCCAGCAGCGAACGCTGCAGTTTGGGATCAACTTCTTCCAGCGCCTCGGCCGCGACTTCCTCGTTCAGCGACGTAAACACCGCGTCGCGCTCAGCCGGCGCAAGGTCCTCAAGGATGTCGGCAATGTCGGATGGATGCATGTGCGACAGGCGGTCCTGCTCGACTTTCAGGCGCACACGGCGGGCAGGGTCACGGTCGATCAGGTCAACGAACTCCCATGGGATGACACGAGGCTGGAAGCGATGCGCAACCGCCTCCACAAAGCGGTTCGGCAGGCCTTTCAGCAGGCGACGAACCGCTCCACGCAGCCCGACCTCCACTTCTGCAATGCGCAGTTTGCAGACAGAGTCGTGCTCTACCTCCCATACCAGGTCCACATCATTGACGCGCACAACTTTGTGGCCATGCACATCGATAATCTGCTGGTCCAGCAGGTCGCGCTCCAGCAGGACGGTTGAGGGCGAGATGAGCAAAGGCACTGGCACATCGCTGCTTCTCAGTTGAATCTGACCGTCTGCATGAAAAAGCAATGCGTGCAGGGGGACGCAGAAAAGCTGCTTGTCATGCATGGTGCCTGACAACGAGAGGACCAGGCTGCTGACGTGCGTGCCAGCGTCCTCTGACACCAGCAGGAACTCTGCCACGCGACCGGTGACCGCACCCTGCGTGTCGCGCACGCGCGCACCCACTAGCGAGGAAAGGCTGGTTCTGCGGATTGTCTGCTCTATCATCGCCGCAACCCTCCAGCTACTCTCAAGGGCAGTTTACCGAAGGCATTGCACCGGGAGCGAATCGTGGCGGCGCTTACCGTTTACCACATCGCCTTGACTTTCCGAACCGCGAGAAGGACACTGCGAAAAGCTGCCCGTTGACTCGCCCCACCCAGGAGCGCCGTGCCCAACACGCCCACAACCCGAACGGACCTGATCCTCGTCTCCACATTGGAAACCGTGGATCGCGTGGAGCAGGAGGCGGAAGGCTTCGCAAAGCGGTTCGGATTTCATGAAGACGACGTCTCGAACATAGCCATGGCCGTGCGCGAGGCCACGGTCAACGCCGTCATTCACGGCAATGCGTATGACCGCGAAAAGCGGGTAACAGCAACCTTTGAAGCCACCGACGAAGACCTGATTTTCCGTATAGGCGATCAGGGTAGCGGGTTCGATTCCCTGAACATTCCTGATCCCCTGTCACCTGAAAACATTCTGCGCGGCTCTGGCCGGGGCGTCTTTCTAATGCGTACCTTCATGGATGAAGTACACTTTCGGCAGTTGTCACCCGGCACGGAACTGACGCTTATAAAGCACCGCACAGCCAGCTCAAACGAAGCCTGAACTTTTGCAAGACGCCGACTTCTCGGCAGGAGAACACAATGAGCATCAAGGTAAGCACGCGCCAGGTAGATGGCGTTACCATTCTCGATCTGAGCGGCCGCATCACCCTGGGCGAAGGCAGCGTCGTACTGCGCGATGCCATTCGCGATCTGCTTACCAAGGGTGACAAAAACATTCTGCTGAATCTGGGCGATGTCAGCTACATTGACAGCTCTGGCATCGGCGAACTGGTCAGCGCCTTCACCAGCGTAAAGAACTCCGGCGGCGAATTGAAGTTGCTGAACCTGACGAAAAAGGTTCACGACCTGTTGCAGATCACCAAGCTGTACACGGTGTTTGACGTCAAGGATGACGAGACCAGTGCTGTGGGTTCGTTCACCCGGTGATACTTCGAAAAAAAGATAGGCCGGCGCGTAGGCGCCAGCCTGTCTTTTGCAACAAAATGTTTAGTTGAAATCGACCTTAGGGGCCGCTTTCGAACCCGGGTCAGCACTGTAGTAGGTGTCCTTGCGGTGGTAGCCGGACAAGCCTGCCCATAGGCTGTTCGGGAAGCCCGAAATGGTGTTGTTATAGTCCAGCACAGTGTCGTTGTACCTCTTTCGCGTCACTGCGATGCGGTTCTCCGTGCCGGACAGCTCATCTTCCAGCCGCATAAACTGCTGGTTACTCTTCAGGTCCGGGTACGCCTCCTGCATGCGCGTCAGCGGTAGCAGAGAGACAGACAGGCGATCATTCGCGGCAAGTTTTTCGCCTGGCGTTTGCGCCTGCAGCAGCCCGGCGCGTGCCTGCGCGATGTTGGTCAGTACCGTCGTTTCGACCTTGGCGTAGCCCTTTACGCTGGCGACCAGGTTTGGGATCAGGTCGGCCCGGCGCTGCAGATTGATGTCAATGTCGTGAAATGCGGCGTCAGTCTGATTCGACTTCACCGCGATGGTATTGTGCGCGGAAACCCAACTGCCGCCGATCAGCAGAACCAGCACAACAAGAACAATGATTCCGATCAAACCCTTTTTCATAGACGATCCTCGATTTCCGTTTGCTTCCAGCATCTGTGCCATACATTGCTCCTGAAACCTTACCAACTGCCGCCTGCACCACCGCCGCCGGAGCTGCCGCCTTCGCCACCGCCAAAGCCGCCTCCATCCCCACCACCGTCGCTACCGCCGCCCCCACCGCCGAAGCCGCCGCCAAAGCCAC
>CAXTFT010000105.1:0-13053 GCA_964243585.1 uncultured Terriglobus sp. | reverse complement strand
CTGCCGTTCGTCCCTGCCTCTGCCTGTGAAGTGCTCTTCTCCGTGGAACAGATTCAGGAGCGAGTGCAGGACCTCGGCCGGCAGATTACCAGCGACTACAAAGAGGAAAGCATCGTGCTGGTGGGCGTGCTGAAGGGCGCGGCAATCTTCCTGGCAGACCTCGCGCGTGCCATCGAGGTCGACAACACCTTTGACTTCGTTGCCGTGTCCAGCTACGGCAAAGAAAAGACCAGTTCCGGCGCGGTGAAATTGATCAAAGATCTCGACACGCCTATTGAGGGCAAGCACGTCATCCTTGTGGAAGACATTCTTGACACAGGTTTGACCCTCAGCTACCTGCGCAAGCTCATGTTGCAGCACAAGCCTGCCTCGTTGAAGATTGCCACGTGCCTGGATAAGCCGGATCGCCGCCTGGTACCCATCGAAGCAGATTACGTCTGCTTCAAAATTCCGAATCGATTTGTGATCGGCTATGGCATGGATTATGCGGAGAAGTACCGGAATGTGGCGGATATCCGGCTGTTTCCGGAAGACAAGGTTTAGACATCCTGGCGCATCCCCGCTGCTGTGGAGCGCATTTCTTGTGACAATCTTCACTAACGTCATTGCGTAAGGCAGTGAAGAGCTACGTTGTATTTGCAAGCGTGCTGATGCGTGGCACACATACAGATTCCTCCTCTGCGCTGCGGGATGACAAACTTCGAGAGGCCATTGTCGGGCTTCAGTCATTTCTGTTCCTGCGAAGCATCTCAGTATGGGTGAGGAGAGCGCATTTGTTCGCCTCTTCTTCGCTATACTGAAGGTGCCGATGACGTCCATGACTGTACAGCAGAAGCTCGAAATTCTTGCCGATGCGGCAAAGTACGACGCGTCCTGTGCCAGTTCGGGTGCGAAGCGCGGGGGCAACGGCAAGGGCATCGGCCACTCGGACGGCGAGGGCATTTGCCATTCCTATACGCCGGATGGGCGCTGCATTTCCCTGCTCAAGCTGCTGCTGACAAACTACTGCACGTACGATTGCGTTTTTTGCGTGAACCGTGTCTCAAGCGACATCCGCCGTGCGCGCTTCACGCCGGAAGAAATCGTCACACTGACCATCGACTTCTACAAACGCAACTACGTCGAGGGGCTGTTCCTTTCGTCGGGCATCATTCAGTCGCCTGATTACACGATGGAGCAGCTGATCCAGGTTGCGAAGACGTTGCGGACCGTGCACCACTTCGGTGGGTACATTCACATTAAGGCGATCCCCGGGTGCGCGCAGCGGCTGGTGGAGGAGGCCGGGTTGTACGCCGACCGGCTTTCCGCAAATATCGAACTGCCGACGCAGAGCGACCTGGTTCAACTCGCACCGGAGAAAAAGACCGCGGTCATTGAGACCACGATGACGCAGATTCACGATCGAAAGCTGGAGGCAGAGGAAGATGGTGCGCGCTTCCACTCCGCGCCAAAGTTTGCGCCCGCCGGGCAAAGCACGCAGATGGTGATCGGCGCGACGCCGTCCACGGATCGCGACATCATTGCGCGCGCCAGCGGCCTGTACAACAGTTTCAAGCTGAAACGTGTGTACTACACGGGTTTTTCGCCGTATCCCGACGCAGACACACGGCTGCCGCTGAAAGCATCGCCCATGATTCGCGAGCATCGGCTATATCAGGCCGACTGGTTGATGCGTCATTACGGCTTTGGCGCAGAGGAGATCACGACAGAAGCGGAGCCGGAGCTTGACCTCGCGGTCGATCCAAAGCTGGCCTGGGCAAGGCGGCATCCGGATTTCTTTCCCGTCGATGTCAATGCCGCGCCGCGTGAAACATTGTTGCGCATTCCAGGGCTGGGCTACCGCAATGTGGATCGCATTTTGGGTATTCGTAAGTACCACCGGCTTGGACTTGAAGATTTGCGCAAGCTGCATGTGCGGCTGAAGGATGCGTCGGCGTACCTGATTGCCGCCGACCACCTACCTGCGGCAGTGACGCCTGACATTTTTGCTGGGGCTCTAACGGATGGCGTTTCATCCACACTAAGCGCAACTCGCGATGAGTTTGCAACCATCGCGCCGAAGCAGATGGGATTGTTTGAGGACGCGGCGCGCTCTGCGCTTTGGGGTGCCCTGTGAACGTGCAGCCGGCTGTGCGTGTACGCGTGGAACCCAGGTTTGCGCACTGGCGTGAATTAGCCCGCGCGGCATTAGCATTGCAGCTAGACCCGGACGCTATCGACTTTGAGGATGTGACCTCGACGGCTGCCGCACACCTGTTTGCAAGTGCGTCGGACGACACAGCAAAGCTGCTTGCGGATACGTCGGATTCATCGCACAAGGCCTATGTGCCCAAAGCATTTCTGCAAAAGGCGTTGCTGGCAGGCTGCCATCGCGACCCGGGCCGCTGGGACCTGCTTTACCGTCTGCTTTGGCGGCTGCAAACGAATCGTGACCTGCTGAAAATCGAGGTCGACAGCGATGTAAGCGAACTGGTTCGCATGGAGCAGCAGGTGCGCCGTGACGAGCACAAAATGCACGCATTCGTCCGCTTTCGCCGCGTGGAAGAGTTGGACGGCGAGGAGCACTTCATCGCCTGGTACCAGCCCCAGCATCGCATCCTGGAGCTTGCCGCTCCCTTCTTCGCGGAGCGGTTCGCGATCATGCGCTGGTCGATCCTGACGCCGGATGGCTCGGTGGCATGGGACCCGGCCGAGAAGCAATTACGCTATGGCCCCGCTGTGCCACGGGAAAGCGCGCCCAGCGGGGATGAACTGGAAGAGCTTTGGAAGAGTTACTACGGCAGCATCTTCAACCCGGCACGGCTCAATCCCGGCACCATGCGCGGCCACATGCCGGTGCGGTACTGGGGCAACCTGCCAGAGGTCGATCTGCTGCCGAAGCTGATGCAGGACGCTGCATCGAGGGTACAGGGCATGGTGGAAACGCAAAGCAGCAAACCCAGTGCAGCACCGTTTGTGCCTGTGGTCCATACGATCCAAACCATCGTTGCGGCGCTGCCGGCGTGCAGGGGTTGTGACTTGTACTGCCATGCTTCACAGGTGGTCCCTGGACGCGGATCGCTGACGGCACGGCTGCTACTTGTAGGTGAGCAGCCAGGCGACCAGGAGGACCGGCAGGGCTTGCCGTTTGTGGGTCCCGCAGGTGGCGTGCTCCGCAAAGCCTTGGCCGAAAGCGGCATTCACGATGATGACGTGTACATGACCAACGCTGTGAAGCACTTCAAGTTCGTGCAGCGGGGTAAGCTGCGGCTGCACCAGAATCCACGCATGTCGGAGATCACTGCGTGTAAACCATGGCTGCTGGCGGAACTGGATGCGTTAAAGCCGAAGCTGGTGCTATGCCTTGGAGCATCTGCCGCGAAGTCGTTGCTGGGCGGCACGTTTGCCCTGATGCGCGATCGTGGCAAGATGCTCTCCACACCTTACGCCGACCACGTCATGGCAACAGTTCACCCATCGGCGGTGTTACGTGGACGCGATGAAGCAGATCGCGATTTGCTGTACAAACATCTGCGTGACGACCTGCTGGCGGCTTACCGGTTTACCATGCAGGCGGCGTGAGTTACAGCTGAGGTGTTGATCAGGATGCAGAACGAAAACGGGATTGACTTGGACAGTTTCTACACACAAGCGACAAGCAGTGCGCGCGCACTTGCTGCGACACTGGATCACACACTGCTGAAACCCGAGGCGACACGGGCGCAGATACTGCAATTGTGCGCCGAAGCCGCACAGTATCGATTCGCATGCGCCATGGTGAACCCATTCTGGGTCTCGACGGCAGCTGCTGCACTGGCAGGCACGGGCGTTCCCGTCGGGGTGGTGATTGGCTTTCCGCTGGGTGCTTCGCTGACCGAATCCAAGGTGGATGAGGCGAAACGCGTCATCGCGCTGGGCGCGCACGATGTGGACATGGTCATGAACATCGGCGCGCTGAAAAGCGGCGAGTACGATGCGGTAGTGGCCGACATTCAAGGTGTGGTGAACGTTGCACAGGCCCGCGGTGCCATTGTGAAAGTGATTCTCGAGACTGCCCTGCTGAACTTCGAAGAAAAGTTGCGTGCCAGCGAAATTGCAGTGAACGCGGGTGCGGACTTCATCAAGACCAGCACCGGCTTCTCCACCGGCGGCGCGACAGCAGATGATATCGCGCAGATGCGCAGTGTTGCGGGTAGCCGCTGCGGCGTGAAGGCTTCCGGCGGCATCCGGTCGCTGACCGACGCGGAAAACATGCTGCGTGCCGGCGCTACCCGCATCGGTGCAAGCGCCAGTGTACGCATCGTGCAGGAACTGTCCGGAACAGTCTTGGAAAAACCTATGGCTTCCGGTTACTAGAAGGGCATGCCCTGCTACCGCGGGACCGTGTCTGCGGCGTATCGTTCGATGAAGATCAGCTTCCGAATTCATTCAAGACGCGGGTATGAGCGCAGACAAGAGCCAAGATGCACAGCCGCACCAGCCGCTTCATGTGGCTTCGCGGGCGCATGCTTCTGACGTCTCCGAGGTTCGGCTGCAGCCACTTGACGACACAGCGTTGCTGACAGACGAGTTCGAGGGCGACTACCGGCCAAGTCCCGACGCGGCTGTGACGACCGAACCTCGTGTTGAAATAACACAGGCTCCGGCTACTCCAGTCCTGAAGCCTGCAGCACGGGAGAGTCGTATCCGCGTCTCGTCAGAGCATGTGGATTTTCTGCTCCGTCTTGCGGAGGCGCTGAACAACACGCTCGACCTGCAGACACTCATGCTGCGCGTTGCGGAACTCGTCCGCGCCGTGGTGGATTACCGCATCTTTGCCCTCTTGCTCATCAATGACCGCACGGGCGAGCTGTGGATGCGTTTTCAGATCGGCCACACGCCGGAAAGCGAACGCATGCGCATTAAGCCGGGCCGCGGCGTGGTGGGCCAGGCTGCCAGTACGCGCACCTCCGTCCTGGTGGATGATGTTCGGCACATGCCGCAGTACATCAACGCGAACCCAGCCGTGCAGAGCGAACTCGCCGTCCCGCTGATCGTGAAGAATCGCGTTATCGGCGTACTTGACCTTGAGAGCGAGCAGCTTGCCGCGTTCACGCCGGACCAGCAGCGCCTGCTGGAACTGGTGGCCTCGCGCATGTCGGTCGCCATTGAGAATGCGCGGCTGTACACAAGAGTCGCGCGGCAGGCCCAGACGCTGGCTGTACTCAGCGATATCAGTCGCGAACTGACCAGCATCCTGGACCTGGATGACCTCCTGCAGCGTATTGGCACGCTGCTGAAGCGTGTGGTGGACTTCCAACTATTTACTATCCTGCTGTGGAGCGAGAGCCGCCATCAGTTCATTCATCGCTTCTCCACGCGTTTTGGCGAACAGGTCAAGCGTGAACAGACGACCGTGCTTGGCCAAGGCATTATTGGCAACGCAGCGCAGCAGCGACGGCCCATCCTTGTGCCCGATGTTCGCAAGGACACCCGTTATATCGCGTACAGCAGCGATGTTCGCTCGGAATTAACGGTGCCGCTGGTCTACAAAGACAAGGTGATCGGCGTCATTGACCTGGAACACACGCGGGTCAACTACTACAACGAGGACCACCAGCGCACGCTGACAACGCTGGCCGGCCAGATCGCCATTGCGATCACAAATGCGCGTCTGTACGAGCGCATTTACGAAGAAGAACAACGCATGGAGCGCGACCTGCAGATGGCACGCGAGGTGCAGATACGCCTGTTGCCGCCGCTGCCAGCGCCCCTGCCCAATGCGGAGTTTGCCGCGCGTTTCCTGCCGGCGCGCTCCATTGGCGGCGATGTGTACGATTTCATTCCGTATGGTGATGGGCGTGTTGCCATTGCGCTGGGCGATGTCAGCGGCAAGGCCGCGCCGGCGGCGCTGTATGCCGCGCTGGTCAGCGGTATTCTGCGGTCACTGGCCGCACAACACCTGTCACCGGCAGCGACGCTGGCGGCACTGAACCAGCAGTTGCAGGAACGCAAGCTCGATTCGCAGTACGTCACCATGCTCTTCGCCGTGTGGAACGACGCGACGCGCACGTTGAACATTGCCAACGCGGGATCGGTGCAGCCCATGCTCGTCGCGCGCGGTCCAAACGGCGGCAGGGCGCGCGTCATCAAGGCAGAAGGCTTTCCACTGGGCCTATTCCCTGATGTGGAGTACGAAGAGTTCACGCTGTCGACCCAGCCAGGCGATCTGCTGGTCTTTTTCTCTGACGGCATCGTGGACGCGGAAAACACAGCCGGAGAAATGTTTGGTGACGAGCGGCTGTGCGCCACATTAGAAAGACTGGATGCCCGGGATGCAGAAGGCAGCGTCAGCGCTGTGCTGGATGCTGTCGCAGGCTTTCAAGACGGCAAAGAGCATTTTGACGATGAGACGCTGGTGATCCTGATGGTCCGCTAAGTCACCGCGGGTCCCGCAGTCTGAGGTTGTGGTCTCCTAAAACCAGCCAGATGGAAGTGACGGGAACGACTTCTTTGTTCTTCAGTGAAGAATACGGAACTGCTGCCGATACATCGAACAACATGCCTACCCACACCGACGATGCAATGTACCGCCTGCTTGTCCAAAGCGTTACCGATTATGCCATCTATATGCTGTCGCTCGACGGCATAGTCAATAACTGGAACCCGGGCGCGGAGCGGGCGAAAGGCTACACCGCGGATCAGATTGTCGGGCAGCACTTCTCCGTCTTCTACACCGAAGAGGATCGCGCCGTTGATCTTCCAAGACGGGCACTCAATGCCGCGCTCAAGGAAGGCCGGTTCGACGGGGAAGGATGGCGACTTCGGCGGGATGGGAGCAGGTTCTGGGCACACGTCGTCTTGCAGCCTGTTCAGGATGCCACGGGAGCAATCATAGGATTTGCGAAGATTACGCGCGACCTGACGCAGCAAAGGGAGCGGGACCGCAAGGCTAACGAACAGGAACGCAACTTCCGGCTACTGGTACAGGGCGTCACGGATTATGCGATCTACATGCTGTCACCCCAAGGCATCGTAACTAACTGGAATGCGGGCGCAGAAAGGGCAAAGGGGTACCGTGCTGACGAAATCGTCGGAAAGCACTTTTCGACTTTTTACCTGCCGGAAGACTGCGAAAGAGGATTGCCCCAGCGCGCCTTGGCGACCGCGCTGCAGAAAGGCAAGTTCGAAGGGGAAGGCTGGAGACTACGCAAGGACGGCACCCGCTTCTGGGCTTTTGTCATAATCGATACGATTCGAAATGAGGATGGTGAACTCATCGGCTTTGCGAAGATCACGCGTGACGTAACAGAGAAAAAGAAGATCGAAGACAAGGTTTCCCATCTGGCTCACCACGACGCGCTCACCTCACTGCTCAATCGTGCTTCATTCCGGGACTCGATTGAAGAGGCCTTGAGTAAACAGCAACGTTGCGTCCTTCTTTATCTTGACCTTGATCGATTCAAGCCGATCAACGACACGCTCGGCCATCTTGTCGGTGACAAGGTTCTACAGGTGGTGGCAAAGCGCATTGCAGGCCAGCTTCGCAAAGCCGACATCGGTGGCAGGCTCGGAGGCGATGAGTTCGCAGTGCTGCTGCAAGGTTGTGAGGACGTAGCGTCTGCCACCGCGGCCAGCGAACGACTTATCAGGGAGATTGAGAAGCCGATTCCGATTGAATCCTTCAGCGTCTCGATCGGGGTCACAGTGGGCATGGCCTTTACAGCCGATGAGCCAATCAACACGGAAATGTTGCTGCGTAATGCAGACCTTGCCCTCTACGCGGCGAAGAAAGAGGAGCGCGGAACGTACAGGTGGTATGAGCCGGGCATGGAGTTCATCCTGTCGCAACGGAAAGCCATGGAAAATGATCTACGGCTTGCCCTTATACGAAACGAGTTCTTCCTGCATTACCAGCCTGTTGTTGACGCGGGCCACGATTCCGTTACGGGGTATGAGGCTCTTATCCGGTGGGAAAGCCCAACCCGGGGAAAAGTATCACCCGCTGACTTTATCCCCTTTGCTGAAGAGCACGGTTTGATGGTGGAAATTGGTGATTGGGTGCTGCGCACAGCCTGCGCAGAAGCTGTGGGGTGGTCTGACGATCTGTCGATCTCGGTCAACCTGTCTCCTGCGCAGTTTCGGTCAGCAAACCTGGTGAGCAGGATCGCCGGGGTGCTGCACGTGACTGGTCTGCAATCGTCTCGCCTGGAGCTGGAGGTAACAGAAACTGCCATGATGGGTGACGTTGCAGCAGCCAAGGTCATTCTGGAGGACATTCGCAGACTTGGCATACGGATTGCCATGGACGATTTTGGCACCGGCTACTCGTCGCTTAGCTTCCTGCGTACGCTGCCGTTTACCCGCATAAAGATCGACAAGAGCTTTATTCAAGACCTGGGAAAAACGCAGGAGTCCCTTGCCATTATTCGTGCGGTGACAGGTCTGTGCAGCAGCCTTGGTGTAGCGACTACCGCGGAAGGCGTGGAGACAGAGGAGCAGATGCGTATTCTGCAGCAGGAAGGCTGCAACGATCTCCAGGGCTACCTGCTGGGCCGGCCCTCCGAATCCCCGCAACGCAACGGTGTGCGTGTGAATAGATTCAGCGCGGACATGCCAAAGGTAGCGTAAGCCGTCCTCCTCACCTGCTCTTCAGACAACGCTATGCGTCTAACCTGTTGCACCCGGTTTGCCTGACGTGGCCGGTAAAATGATCATGTATGTCTTCTCAAATTGCATCCACCACACAGGTTGTACACCCGGCGCAAACGGTGCGCGGCAGCGTTCGTCTGCCCGGCGATAAGAGCATCTCGCATCGCTACGCCATGCTGGCCGGCCTGGCGCAGGGCACGTCGAAGCTGGCGAACTTTTCGACCGGTGCCGATCCACATAGCTCGCTGTCTTGCATGGAAGCGCTCGGCGCTACGGTGGTCAAGAAGGACGGCGTCGTTGAAGTAACCGGTGTCGGTGGCAGCTTCCGGCAGCCATCGGTAAACCTGGACTGCGGCAACTCCGGCTCGACGATGCGGATGCTGGCCGGGCTGGTCGCATCACAGGCGGGCAGCTATACCTTTGTGGGCGATGCATCGCTGACGGCGCGGCCCATGCAGCGCATCAAGGGGCCGCTGGAACAGATGGGCTCGCGCGTCGACCTGATCGATGGGCATGCGCCCATGACCATCCATGGCGGGGCGCTGACCGCCATCGATTTCGCGATACCCATTGCCAGTGCGCAGGTAAAAACCGCGGTCCTGTTCGCCGGGCTGGGCGCGCAGGGCACCACGACGCTGCAGGAGGCCGTGCGGACGCGCGACCATTCCGAACACGCGTTGCGCGCCTTTGGCGCGGAACTGGAGCGAGGCCGGAACAGTATCTCCATACGCGGCGGCCAGTCGTTGCACGCAATCGAGGCAGTCGTACCGGGCGACCTTTCATCAGCCGCGTTCTTTCTGTGCGCCGCGCTGCTCTTTCCAGATTCTCAGCTGGTGCTGGACGACGTCGGGATGAATCCATCACGCTCGACGTTGCTGGATGTGCTGGCGGGTATGGGCCTGAAGGTGCAGGTGCTGAACCTGGAAGAGAAACACGGCGAGATGATCGGTACCTTGCAGGTAAACGGCGCGAGCGTTTTAAAGGGCGCGGAGATTACCGGCAGCCTGCCCGCGCTGATCATCGATGAACTACCCGTGTTGGCCGCCATAGGTCCCTACACACGCGACGGCGTCACCATTCGCGATGCAAAGGAACTGCGGGTGAAGGAGTCGGACCGCATCGCGCTGGTCGTGCAAAACCTGCGTGCCATGGGTGCGGCGGTGGAGGAGTTCGAAGACGGCATGCACATTCCCGGTGGCCAGACGCTGCATGGCGGCGTGGTCGATTCTGCCGGCGACCACCGCATTGCCATGGCTTTTTCCATCGCAGCCCTGCGTGCCACAGGAGAGACGGTAATCCATGGCGCGGAAGCCGCTGCCATCTCGTTTCCGGAGTTCTTCACGCTGCTGGATCAGATTGCCGGGCGCTAAATGAACGCTGCCGCAGGCAAACCGCTCGAGATCTTCCTTCCGGAAGTGGAGGCCTTCGGCGGTGCGGAGCGGAGTGTCCTTGCGCTGTCAAAGTGGCTGCACGTGCACGGCCTTCCAAGCCGTGTTCTGACCTACGAGGATCGTATCGGGCTTCAGCAGCATGCCGATCACCCGCTGGAGGTGCTGCAACTGCAGCCAGCAGACAGAATCCGGTCAAAGATCGCGGCACTGAAGCGTCACCTGGGTAGCCACGGCAGGCGGACGGGTTTGCTGTGCTCCGGCTACCAGCCTGCGCTGCATGCGACTCTTGCCGGTGCTCGCGGCTTTCATTGCCTGATGCACGACACGCCTTCCCTGTTTGGTGATGAAACTTCGCGATCGGCTGCGCACAGGATCCGACTCTCGATCTCGAACCTGCTGATCGGCCTGGGTTTGCGCAGCGGCGGCGCCACCATTGTCACCAGCGAATATCTGAAGAGAGAGTGCCAGCGCGACTTTCATGTAACGGCTTACATTGCCCGGATGGGTGGCCTGCCCTCAGAAGCTGGCTTTCGTGTGCGGCCTTTCACGGGGTCGCTCCACATGCTCTCAATTTGCCGAATTGAGGCAAATAAGCGGATCGACTGGATCCTTGATTCGCTGGTCGCGCTGGAACGCGAGCAGCCTGCGCTGTCCGCTCGCGCAGACTGGCGGCTTGATCTCGCGGGCAAGGGTTCGCTGATCGATTCTTTACGACTGCGTTCGGAGCAGATGGGTCTTGGCGAGCGGGTGCACTTTCATGGCTTTGTCAGTGACGAGCAGTTGCAAAAGCTGATGGGAGAAGCGCACCTCTTCCTGATGCCCGCGGTGCAGGGCTTTGGCATCCCTGCAATTGAGGCTATCCAGGGTGGCATCCCCGTGCTGCTGCACCGCGAGTCGGGTGTAAGCGACATTCTGCTGGATACGCCCTGGGCAACTGTGTTTGAAGGTGGTCCCCAGGACATGGTCGCGCCGCTGCGCAGTGCCATTCGCGGCGTCATGGAAGGCGTTGCGCTGAAGCAGCCGTTGCCTGCAATGTCCACCGAAGACGAATGGGCTGAGCGTATTACTCGGCTATGCGGCTGGATAGCCTGACAGCGACTGTGGGTGGGCGACCCGCTACATCTTGTAGCGACCCATATCGTCGTCGCCCAGGCCCTCAAGCCAGCGACGCAGTTCTTCCTGGTTGATGTCGCGGCCCTTTTGCGCAGTCTGCGCACTGTCCATGACCGAGCGATTCACATAGATGGGGCAGTCCGCGCGCATGGCCAGCGCCAACGCATCCGACGGCCTTGCATCCAGCGTCATGACTTCACCATTCCGCTCCATCCAGATGACAGCAAAGAAAGTGTCATCGCGCAGATCGGAGACGACCACGCGCTTGACCTCTGCGTCGAAGGCGCGGAGTGCATTGCGCAGCAAATCGTGCGTCATGGGCCGGGGCGTTGCGGACTTTTCGATCTCGAGCGCAATCGCATTTGCCTCGAAGATGCCGACCCAGATGGGCAGCACACCATCACCCGCAACATCCTTCAAAACAATCATGGGCATGTTGGTCACCGGGTCCATCATCAGACCGCGGATGCGTACTTCCACATCTCCCGCGGCATCTTCCGGGGAGACATTTCCCTTTGTGTATTGCGCCGGTTCCCTCATGGATCAGCCCGCCAGCACAGCCTCACCCACCAGGCTGTTGGGAAAGGTGCGCGTAATGCGCACGTTAAGATAGCTGCCAATCGCAGGCAGAATGGGTTGCGCCGTGGTGAAGTTCACGGTCTTGTTCTGCGACGAGCGACCGGTGACCTGCCCGCGCTGGGTGTTGTAGCCCTCGACCATGACGTCCATCACCTGTCCCAGGTGGCGCTCGTAGCTAACGCGCTGGCGCTCGCGCTGCGCGTCCATTAGGCGATGCAGGCGTGCGGCTTTTACGTCGTCCGGCACAGTGTCGGGCATGCCGACCGCAGGCGTGTTGGGACGGGGCGAATACTGGAAGGCATACACCGCGTCATAGCCGACGACGTCCAGCAGGGTCAGAGTCTGCTCAAAATCTTCCTCGGTTTCGCCGGGAAAACCCACGATAATGTCGCTGGTCATGCTGATGTCGCGCTTTGCAGCCTTGATCCACGCAATGCGCTCGAGGTACCACTCGCGGGTGTACTCGCGCTGCATGGCTTTCAACACGGCAGACGAGCCGGACTGCACGGGCAAGTGCACGTGGTCGCACACGGTTGGCACCTTGTCGATTACGGCGATAATATCCGGCGTGAAGTCACGCGGGTGGGACGTCGTGAATCGCACACGGCGGATCCCGGCCAGCTCGCCAATGGCCTGCAGCACATCCGCAAAGCTGCGCTTTGCCAGTGGATCGCGGTAGCTATTGACATTCTGCCCTAGCAACTGGATGTCGGTGAAGCCCTGTGCAGCCATCCGCTGCGCCTCGGCCATAAGGCTGTCGGATGAGCGCGACCGCTCCTTGCCGCGCGTGTACGGCACCACGCAGTAGCTGCAGAACTTGTCGCAGCCCTCGATGATCGTAATGTAGCCACGATTCGGATTGCTGCGCGTGGTGAACTCCGTGTCGAAGGTCTCTTCCTGTGTGCGACGGTCGTCCAACCCTGTGATGCGCGTTTCGCCCGCCTCCAGGCGCTCCAGCATCTGCGGCAGATTACGGTAAGACGCCGAACCCGACACCAGCGAAACGTACGGCGCGCGCTCGAAGATCTTGTTGCCTTCCTGCTGCGCCACACAGCCCAGCACGGCAAACTGCTTGCCTTCGCCCTGCATGCGCTTGTACTCGTTCAGGCGATGGAAGACCTTCTGCTCTGCCTTGTCGCGGATGGAGCAGGTGTTGTAAAGAATCAGCCCGGCGGCCTCTTCATCCTGAACGCGTGTGTACCCCTCGTGCTCCAGCGTTCCGATCACTTTCTCGGAATCGTGGGCATTCATCTGGCACCCGAAGGTCTCGATATAGAAGGTTTTCGCGGGTGCGCTCACAAAGACAAGTATACCCGCCATAAAACAGGGTCGTGGTTAGTAGACCGCGTCGCAAGGCCAG
>CAXTFT010000104.1:9448-13055 GCA_964243585.1 uncultured Terriglobus sp. | reverse complement strand
CTGAAATCCAAAGCTGCCGCCGGTAAGCTGAATGAACACGGGAGCGCTCCAACCGCGTCCTGTACGGCAGGTGGCGACACCCTGTCCATACTGTGCACCCACGACAAAGGCACCCTTTTTGAAGGCCGGGATGACGGCGACGCAGTTTGCACCTGACAGAATCTGACCCGGGACCGACTTGTCCGGTGTTGCCATGATCTCGTCCAGCACGCCCTGAGCGTCAGCAAGCCGACCATCAAGTTTTTCTTTGTCGGCTGCGACCGCGGGCAGTGCTGTCGCTATCAATGCCAGGGTACACAACACTTTTCTCATTCGGTTCATACATCTCCTCGGGTCAGTCAGGCCTCCTGCAATGTGGCGGAAGGGGTCACAAAGACATTACACGGAAACCTTGTGGACGCCACCACCGGCCGTGCAAAAGGAAAAAAATGGGGTTGCAGACTGGACCTTCGCCCATGCCCACAACCCCTCTTCTCCCAGGTCTGTGTTACGTAGAGTTATCATGTCGCGTGCGACGATCTGGTTCAAGTTACTTAGGTCCTAAAACCGTGGGTACCAGGTAGGGTACATTCGTTCTATCAAACTTATAAAGGATGGCTCTCGCCTACCTGCATTTCCAAGGCTCGCACGGTAAGCGCCACCCGGTTTGGCACGCCAAATTTCTGCAGCAGTTTGCCCACGTGGGTTTTCACGGTTTTCAGTTCCATACCCAAGGTCGAGGCGATCTCGCGATTGGCCCGACCAGCAATCAGCAGGTTGATGACCTCCTGTTCCCGTGGCGTCAGACGAATCTCGGGCGGACGCGGGTCGGCCGTGGAATAGGTATCGATCAGGCTCGCCAGCACCTTGCGCGGGGCCCAGATGGAGCCATCCGCAACGACCTCGACCGCCATCAGGATCTCCCGCTCGCTTGCGGTGTACAGCAGGTAGCCTTTTGCCCCGCTGCCCACCACGCGCTGAATATAGGCAGAGTCATTCCGCTGGCCCAGAACCATCAGGCGCAGGCCGGGCCGCGCCCGGCGGAAGGCCGCCATCATGGCAAGCAGGTCTTCCTCGCGCGTGTCGATCAACACCATGCTCAGGTCGTCTTCGCGCAGGGTATCCGGTGCCGTCAGCGGAATCAGATCGCACGCATGGTCCAGGACAACACGCAGACCTTCAATCCGCAGCGGGTCGTTGCAGACCACTCCGATTTTCAGGCGTGCGCCGTTCGGGGCTGGAACCGGTCTGCTCACGCTGCTTATAACTTGGGCAGCACGATGCCCTGCTGCTTCTGGTATTTTCCTGCGCGATCGGCGTAGCTTGTCTCACACACCTCATCCGACTGGAAAAAGAGAATCTGGCACAGACCCTCGTTGGCGTAGATTCTGGCCGGCAGAGGCGTCGTGTTCGATATCTCGAGCGTAACGAATCCTTCCCACTCCGGCTCAAATGGCGTCACATTGACGATGATGCCACAGCGCGCATAGGTAGACTTTCCTACACAGATGGTCAAAACATCGCGCGGAATACGGAAGTATTCGATAGACCGGGCAAGCGCAAATGAATTTGGCGGAATGATGACGCTTTCTGCCTCGACACTCACGAAAGAGCGCTCATCAAATGCTTTTGGATCGATGATGGCACTGTTTACGTTGGTAAAAATCTTGAACTCGCTGGAGACCCGCAGATCGTAACCATAGGAGGACAGGCCGTATGAAATACAGCCCGCGCTGACCTGTTTCTCGCTAAAGGGTTCAATCATGCCCTTCCGCGTGGCTTGTTCGCGAATCCACTTGTCACTTTTAATGGACATGCCACTCCTGCGCAGGCATTGCCATACGCGTTCGGTGTCATCTTACGACACAGTTCACGCATTACAATTTCAAGTGTCGGGTACCCGACTTTAACAGAAGGCAGCAGTGTATTCTTAGCCTCTAAAACGTGGATCTACAAGGTAGCGGGCAGAACCAGGAGGCAAATAGCTTGATCAAGCAGGACCTGATTCAACGCGTAATCGATCGCACCGGCCTGCCAAGGACCCGGGCAGAGCAGGCTGTTGAGCAGATTCTCAGAGGCATGAAGCAGGCCTTGACCACGGGCGACCGCATTGAGCTGCGCGGCTTTGGAGTCTTTACCGTCAAGCCCCGCAAGACCGGTATCGGCCGCAATCCGCGTACAGGAACCGAGGTCGACATTGAACCGGGGCGCGCCGTTCGCTTCAAACCGGGCAAGGATCTGCAAGCGTTACAAGATGACGCAGTAACCGCACAGGAGCCAGTCGCTCCTACATCAGGCTGATCGGATCCACATCCACAACCAGGGCACGGCGCGGGATGGCCTGCGTGTCGGCGTAGGCAAGCATTGCACGTAAACCTGCTTGAATCCGGTTTCGCTGCTCGCCTTTCAGCAGCAGATGGTAGCGGTAGATTCGTTTCAGGCGCGAAACTGGGGCTGCCGCCGGACCAAGCATCCGGATCGTGGGTGCCGCCCCCCCGTGAAACCACCGTCCCAGCGTTCCCGACCACGCCGCGGCTTCCGCCATATCCTGCGATTGCACCAGCACGTTGGCAAGCACACCAAAAGGCGGGTAAAAGAACGGCCTTCGAAACTGCAGTTCACGCCGAACAAAGCCTTCGTAATCATGCGCGGCGGCACAGCGAACGGCGTAGTGATCCGGGTGGTAGCTCTGCACCAGAACACGCCCAGGAGCCTCGCCACGCCCGGCCCGGCCGCTCACCTGGGTCAGCAACTGGAAGACACGTTCCGCCGCGCGAAAGTCAGGCATGCCCAGCGCGTGGTCGCAGCCCACGACACCTACAGTGGTGACGCCGTGAATGTCATGGCCCTTCGCAATCATCTGAGTGCCTACGAGCAGGTTGATCTCGCCTGAGTGGAGCCGCTGCAGCAGCCGCTCCATGTCGCCGCGGCCCCGCACTGTGTCACGGTCCATCCGGCCAATGCGTGCGGCAGGGAAGATCTCCTGCAGCCGCTCTTCGCCCTGCTGCGAACCCGCGCCCAGGTAGTACAGGTGTTCACTTTCGCAGTGCAGGCAGCGCTTCGGTACGCTTCGCCGGAAGCCGCAATAGTGGCACTCCAAGCGGTCGCCCGGCCCGGCGTGCAGGTTGCCCTCCACCTGCTTATGCAGGGTCATCGAAATCGCGCAGTTTTCACACTCGATCTTTTCACCGCATGCCCGGCACATGACGACATAGCTGTAGCCGCGGCGGTTGAGCAAAATAATCGCCTGCTCGTTACGATCGAGAGTCGCCTGGGTCTCTTCGATCAGACGGCGGCTGAAGATGTGTTCCGTGCCGGTGTCGCGAAACTCTGCGCGCATGTCCACCAGTTCAACCATAGGCAGGGGGCGGTTGGCGACACGCGCATCCATGCGCAGCAACGCATACCGCTGCTGTTGCGCGTTATTCCAGCTTTCCAGCGACGGTGTTGCCGAGCCAAGCACCACCGGGATGCCCAGCAGCTTGGCTCGCATGACGGCAACATCGCGACCGTGGTAGCGCGGCGTCTCCTCCTGCTTGTAACTGCCATCGTGCTCTTCATCGACGACGATCAGACCCAGGTTCTGCATCGGTGCAAAGACCGCGGAACGCGTGCCGACGACAACCCG
>CAXTFT010000104.1:0-9438 GCA_964243585.1 uncultured Terriglobus sp. | reverse complement strand
GGCGCCCCGCCGAATACGGTGCCACTGCTCTGCGCGCTCGTCCGGCGACAACTGAGAATGGAGCAGTGCGACCTCGCCGCCAAATGCCGCGTGCATCTGCCCTGCCATGGCCGGGGTCAGCCCGATCTCCGGTACCAGCAGCAGCGCATTCCTGCCGGCATCAAGCGCTCGTCGCATAGCCGCCAGGTATACCGCTGTTTTGCCGCTGCCGGTCACGCCGTAGAGCAGGTGTGGATGGAAGCCGCCGGATGCCATGGCGGCGGCAACTGTGGCGAGCGCCTCGGTCTGCACTTCGTTCAGCAGATGTTCGTGCGCGTGTTTCTTGCCAGGTGCATGCACACCGCCCAGGTGGAATGCTTCCGGTGCGTCTTCCAGCGCTACCAGTCCGCGTTTGATAAGGGTTCCGAGGGTGGAGCCAGGCACAGGCAGCGCTCTTAGGTCGCGCACTCGCATGCGGCCGCCTACCGCGCTTAGTTCCGCCAGGATGGTGGTCTGGTTCTCATTCAGCTTCGGCAGGCGCGCGTTTTCTACCAGCACCGCGATCTTTTCGAGGCGGCGTGCGTCCCGATTCATCGCTTCAATTTCACGGGTAAGCCAGCGCTTGCGGACCATGCCCTCCAGCAGAGCCTTGTTCGCGCCCGAGCCGCGCAACGATGCGAGTTTTACCGCGTCGCCGTGCTCCAGCGCGTTCAGCACGGCATACTCCCGATTCTGATCTTCGGCGGAGAGCCGCGAACGTCGCGACGACCCTTTTTCCGCACCCTCATACAGCACGCGCCTGCCTGGCTCTGCGATGCGGTATAACAGCACCCGGCGCACTTCCGCGTTCAGCGGCAGCATGCCGCGCAGCACCTCGCCCAGCGGCGCGACATAGTACCGCGCGATCCACTCGGCCAGCTGCATCAGATCGTCAGGCAGCAGCGCGGTATCGTCAAGCACCTGCTGCACGGGCTTGATCTCGATGCCCTCAGCGGGCGGGTCGGAATGGACGCGGAGGACGACGCCCATCAGTCGTTGGCCGCTGAACGGCACCAGCACACGCGCACCCACAACCGGTGCATCGCCCGTTACCGCGTAGGTAAAGGCCCGCTCCAGCGGCACCGGCAACGCGACATCGACAAACAGACCCACAGCTTCAGTCTATGAGATCGCGCTTGTAACCTCAGGCAAGGTCCAGCTTCATCCACACAGTGGCACGCTCGTACTGGATCGGCAATTCAGAAGATGGAACGTGGCGAAAGCCCAGCGACTCGTACAGATGCACCGCATTCTGCAGCTTCGTGCCGCTGCCCAGGACGATCGTATGTGCGCCAAGAAGCCGGGCCTGTGACAGAACATACAACAGCAGCCCGCGCCCGACGCCCTGTCCACGCAACTCCGGTGCGACTGCCATCTTGGCCAACTCAAATACGCCGTTCTCTAATCGGACCAGAGCAACACAGCCGACAACCTGGCTTTGAGTCGTTGCAAGATACACCTGTCCACCAGGAGCGACGATCTTCCCCACGGGATCGTTCAGCGTAATGCGATCGTTTTCCTCGATACGGAAGAGTTTTACGATCCACTCTTCATTCAGCAGACGGAAGGCGCTGGCATCTGCCTGTGTCTGCATGATTCGAAAGGTTACTTGCTGCGGTTCCCCTGCCATAAGGAATCGTAAGGTTCAACGTGCAGTGTGTCCACGTTGATTTGACTAGCCACGCGCGGGCGGCTTCAGTTCCAGTTCCACCATGACGCGTTGAAGGTCTTTCCATGCTTCGCTTTTTTGCCGCGGGTCACGCAGCAGAAATGCGGGGTGGTAGGTCACCGCGCACTTTGCTCCACGCACGTCGTGCCACTTTCCTCGCAACGTACTCAGCGGCTGCTTTACACCAAGCAGGTATGTTGCCGCAGTCGCGCCAAGCGCAACAATAACTTTCGGCTGCACAATATCAACCTGCTGCAGCAGGAATTGTGTGCAGGTGTTGGCCTCGGCCGGCTCCGGTGCACGGTTTTTCGGCGGTCGGCACATGACAATGTTCGCGATGTAGACGGACTCGCGCGTCAGGCCCATGGCACCGATCATGTTATTTAGTAACTGCCCGGCTTTGCCCACAAAGGGCAGGCCGCTCGCATCCTCATCTGCGCCCGGGCCTTCGCCCACAAACATGAGCCGCGCATTCGGGTCGCCATCGGCAAAAACAATGTTATGCCGGCCGGCATAGGCAAGCGGGCAGCGCGTGCAGTCGCCGATGGTTGTGCGCAAAGCCTTGAGCGCACCCGCCTTGTCAGCAGCAGAGACACGGATAGCGGGGAGTGAGGCAAGCTGATTGAAACTGACAAGGGGCATGGCGGGCGGCGCGAAAGGACCTGCTTCGTTGCCTAGTGTCTCATCCTGTGGGTAGCCGTTGGTTTGAGCAACGCCGATTGCCGCAACTGCCACCGGCACGGCAGGGGTGATGACGATCTCTGGCGCGGACTGCTGGCGAAGCGGCGCCTGGGCTAGCGGTATCGAACGGATCGGCTGGCGCACGGGTGGTGGCGGCAGAACCCTTGAAGAAGTTGATGCAGCCTGGGATACAGCTTGATTGACGCTCTTTACCGGTGTCGCCGACAAGCTCGATGGAGCGGCCTTTAGTAGTGCCTGTAACTGGTCCTGTGCGGCTGGGTCCGGAACCATGCCGGGTGATTGATAGAAGTCGTAGACGCCGAGATCGCGAAGGTAGTCCAGGTACCCGCGCAGCGTGTCCGCAGTAAGCTCCATCACCTGATTGTAGAAGTCATCTGCGGCACAGCCGCAAGGCAGTCCGCTACACAGCCGACGGAACAATCAGTTTGGGTGTGGGAGTCACTACATAACGGACCAGGCCTTTGCTGATTTCATCCTGCGCAACTCGGCATGCCTTCATGCTCGGCGACGCGAACATAGGAACAGCACCGGACTGCAATTGTCGCGCACGGCGTGCCGCACCCTTGACCAAACTGTACTTATTGTGGAGTGCATCCTGTTCATTCATTCGACAGCCTCCGGGATATGTACTGTACGGACAACTGTACTTCAAGATGGCTGGAAGTGGCGTTCGCATAGTCAAAAGAATATGGAGATTTACTGCAACCCACTGGAAAACTGTTCTATCACGCGTGTCAGGCGGACCGGCATGGCCGCCGTGCTGCAACATGCCGCAAGCGATAGCGTTTCGGCGTCTCCACGTGCATGCAGAACAATGGCGCGGAGTTCTGCCGCAGCCGTGTCCAGCACGTCGTTGACAATGGCGAAGCGGTACCGTGCAACAAAGCTCAGTTCACTGCGTGCCTGTCGCAAACGGCGTTTGATCACGGCTTCGTCTGTCATGTGCTCGGCTGCGCTGCGATTGCGGAGCCGTGTCTCCAAGACCTCCGGCCCCGGCGGCATAATGAAGATCGAGACCGCTTCCGGCATGCGGGTTATGACCTGCATGGCACCCTGCACGTCAATGTCCAGCAGAAGGTCGCGGCCGTGTTCCGCCGCAAGCGCAAGCGCAGACCGGGCTGTGCCATAGTAGTTGCCGAAGACCTCTGCCCACTCCAGAAAGGCGTCAGCGGCGATCATGCGCTCAAATTCCTCGCGCGACGTGAAGTGGTACTCACGGCCGTCCGCCTCCGAGCCGCGGGGCTGCCGCGTCGTGTACGAAACGGAGAACTCAAGCCCCTCGACAAACTTGCGCAGCTCATTGACGAGTGTGGACTTACCCGAGCCACTGGGTGCCGAAATGATGAAAAGAATGCCAGCCATATCCCGCTTCTTCCGTGAAGTTATACCGTGGCACCGGACACTGTGACCTCCCCCAAGGGTACCGGTTCCCGCTCCGCGAACTGCATGCTGTACAGACGATGGTAGGTTCCGCCTTTGGCCATCAGTTCCGTATGTGATCCATTCTCGGTGATCTGGCCATCCTCCACCACCACGATACGATTCGCGCGGCGCACGGTTGAGAGACGATGTGCGATCACCAGTACGGTGCGGTCGCTCATCAGGTTGGAAAGCGCCTCCTGCACTAGCGATTCACTCTCCGCGTCCAGCGCCGATGTTGCCTCGTCCAGGATCAGAATCGGCGCATTCTTTAAAATGGCTCTGGCGATCGCCAGCCGCTGGCGCTCCCCGCCTGACAGGCGGAAGCCGCGTTCGCCGATGACCGTGTCATAACCTTCCGGCATGCGCGTGATGAAGTCATGCGCCAGCGCCGCACGCGCGGCGGCTTCCACGCGGTCCCGCGACACATCCGGCTGTCCATAGGCAATGTTGTTGCGCACCGTGTCGTTGAACAACACGGTCTCCTGCGTTACCGTACCAACCTGGCCGCGCAGGCTGCTCACTTTCACATCCCGGAGATCTGCACCGTCAATTGTGATGGCACCGTCAGTCGGATCGAAGAAGCGTGGGATCAGGTTCACAAGCGTCGACTTACCGGAGCCGCTGGGCCCAACGATCGCCACCACTTCGCCGCGCTGGACGTAGAAATCGATGTTATGCAGCACCTGCTTGTAGCGGTCCACGTCTTCATCGTCGCGATAGGAAAAGCTCACCCCTGAGAAGCGAATGCCCTCGGAAAAAGCAGCGAGTTGGTACGCATTCTTTTTGTCCGGAACTTCGTCCTGCTCGTCAAGAAATTGGAAAATCTTATCGCTTGCGCCAAGTGCCTGCTGAAAACTGTTGTAGAACAACGTAAATTTACGCACCGGGTCATAGAGCGCGAACACCGCGATCAGAAAGGTAATAAACGAACCCGCCGTCATGCGATGGTGCACAATGCGGTTGCGCCCCACAAACAGCAGCAGCGCAATTGCGGCAGCGCCCAGCGCATCCATCAGCGGCGATGAGATGGCCTGCACGCCGATGGATCGCATGTTCGCGCGTAACAGTCGGCGTGCAGCACGCTTGAAGCGCTGCATCTCCCACGTCTCCATGCTGAAAGCCTTCACAATGCGGTTGCCAGTCAGCGTCTCGTGCAGGATGTTCTGAATGTCTGAAAGCTTGTCCTGGCCGCCGCGTGTGGTCCGCCGCACGCCGCGGCCGATTTTGCGTGCCGACAGGAAGATCACCAGCACAAAGCCAAGCAGCACCCACGCAAGCTGCCCGCCTGCAATGACGACGACCAGCGCCGTAAAGATCAGCGTGAAAAACTGCTGTAGAAAGTCACCCAGCACGGTCGACATGGCAATCTGTACGCGCTCAATGTCATTGATCATCGTCGACAGCAGCGCACCGGTGGTGTACCTCTGAAAGAACGGCACAGAGCGGCGCAGCACCGCGTCGTACAGGTCGTTGCGAAGATCCGTAATCATGCCGAAGCCCGCGTAATTCACCAGGTATGTGCCGGTGTAATCGCAAACCGCTTTCACCAGCGCCGACGCCACCAGCGCAAACGCCACGATGGTCCAGGCATTGTGCATGTAGTGCGGCACAAAGCGCTGCAGGTCGATCATCCACGCCGTATGTGGCACATGAAAAACCAGGATTTTGACCGGCTGCATGTCGGCCTGCAGCACATTATCGAGAATGGGTTTGACCAGCAGGATGCGAAGCGCGGCCATGGCGCCGACTACAGCCATTAGCGCCACGGACAAGAGCGCGTACACCGTGTAAGGACGTAGATACGTCAGCAGGCGCAGGATACGTCTCATGGATGCTCGGCCTGCTGCAAGAAGAACTGCTCTGTCACGTATTCGATTCTATCTACCCACCTGCTCGGCGCATACCTTTACGGCGTGCACAAACAACCAGCTTGGGATAGCCGTGCCCAGAAGGAAAAATGTCCCCGGCAAAACAAACATGACCTTGGAACTCCCGCTTCGTGACCAGGCGCTCCATACAGTCAGCGCGGTCAGCAGAAAACCGAGCACCGCAAAAACAAGGATTGGCGGGCGGTGGTCACAGTAACTTTTGGCTGTAAGCACCAGGACAGCAAGGCTGCCGAAGACATAGAGAACGCCGCCCAACATTGACGCAAGAAAGATGCGAACGCCTTTTTGCTCCAAAACAACCCCTCTGCTAACCTAGCGCGGCATGTCGCGATGCGAGACTTTTGAACGGTAACCCGCGTCTGAAAGCTGCTTCTTGATATCTTCCGCAATGGCTACGGAGCGATGCTGCCCACCGGTGCAGCCAAACGCAATGGTTAGGTAGCTCTTGCCTTCTTTGACATAGTGCGGCAGCAGGAACAGCAGCAGGTCCGTTGTGCGCTGCAGGAACTCTTTGGTCTGTGGAAAGCCCATGACGTACTCCGCTACCAAGGGATCGCGGCCAGTCAGCGGGCGAAATTCTGGAATAAAGTGCGGGTTTGGCAGGAAGCGTACATCAAAGACCAAATCCGCTTCCGTCGGCACACCATTCTTGAAACCAAAACTCAAGGTCGACAGCAGCAGCGGCTGCTCGCCTTCCTTGCGACTGAACTGTGCATTGATGTGCGCGCGCAGTTCGTGCACGTTGAACCTGGAGGTGTCTAAAACAACATCAGCCAGATTGCGGATAGGCTCCATGCGGCGACGTTCGTCCGCAATGCTGGCGCTTACCAGGTCGTCACGACGCAGGGGGTGTGGGCGTCGCGTCTCGGAGTAGCGCCTAACCAGAACCTCATCCGCTGCCTCCAAAAACACCACGCGGACAGCAAGTTTGCTGCGCACCTCCTGCAGGATCTTCGGGAATCGCTCAATCGAACCTTCGCGTGCATCAACACCCAAGGCCGCGCGGGTAATTTCATTGGATGTTCGAACCAGTTCCGCAAATTGGGGCACCAATTCAAGCGGCAGGTTGTCGACCGCGTAGTATCCAAGGTCTTCAAACGACTTCAGCGCGGATAATTTGCCGGCCCCAGACAAACCGGTCAAAACGACCAGTTCGCCAGATGGTTGTGCAGGCTTTTCGGCCGCACCAGCCATATTGTCGCGCAGCAACGCAGCCAACTGTGGCTTACGTCCAGCGGACACGCCAGCTTTCTTTGACGGGACGCTTGCCCTGCGGCGGGATGCCATGCGGCTTATGCTAGCACCGCCGCCGGCATCCTACCGCACATCAATCAAGCAGCCTCAACATCCTGTTCCTCATGCAACTCACCGTCATCCATACCTGCGATGGCTTTGCCTATGCCCGTCTTACTTTGTGACAGGCGCTTCGACTCAGGGTCAGTCTGATCCTTGATATCCACGTCATCGCTCTGCAAACGGATGGATCCGGTTGCAGAGTGCTCAGGATGGTGACGCGTCGTGACAACTTTCTTGCGAGCTTTGACTGCCTGCAACTCCACCTTATCGAGTGCATCCTTCAGAGCCACTTCAATCTCTTTTGCGGAGGTGTGGGAAGCAAAATCGCCCGTGGTGTAACGCACGGTGACCTCTGCCTCACAGCGATTTTTCTCGCATATCAGCACAACTTTGGCCGCGGTTTTAGGGCCCAGCACTTTCTCGATACGGGCCAGTGCATCCTCAGCTTGTTGTCTCAGCTTATGCGTAACCTGCGTGCCCCTGCCGGTGATTTCAAGATCCATGAAACTACCTCCTCGACTTCCTGCATAGGATGCGCGTGCACGAGCTTAGCGCAGCCTGATCAGGTTCGACAGCGGCGCTGATGGGTGCTGGGAATGTTCATGTCTTCTCGATATTTTGCAACCGTGCGCCGCGTTACCTGGATGCCCTGCCGCTGCAGTTCCGCTGCCAGCGCGTCGTCGGTCAAAGGCTTTGAAGCGTCTTCATCCTCAATCAACTTGCGCACTTTTTTCTTCAGAATCATCAGCGGCAAATCGCCACCTTCAGGACCGTTGACACCCTCGGAAAAGAAGAATCGCAGCTCGTACACGCCCTGTGGCGTGTGGACATATTTATTCGCGACCGCCCGGCTGACCGTCGATGGATGAACACCGATTTCTTCCGCCACTTCCTTGATCATCATGGGCCGCAGGGCGTCCACGCCGCGCTCTAAGAAGTCACCCTGACGCCGCAGGATAGACTCGCAGGTACGCACAATGGTGTTCTTGCGTTGCTCAATGTTGCGCAGCAGTTGAATCGCGGAACGGTAGCGTTCCTTGACATACTCCTTGACTTCGCGCTCAGTCTCCTTTTGGCGCAACATGCGGCGATACCCCGCGTTCAGGCGCAGGGCGGGCAGGTCCTCCTCGTTCATGATGACGGCCCATCCACTGTCCCGCTTGACAAACGCCACGTCCGGCTCAATCAGCCGTGTCTCTGATTGGTTGTAGCGCTGCCCCGGCCTTGGGTCGAGCGAGCGTATGGCCTCCAGTGCCGCTCCCAATACTTCCGCGGTGGTGTGCAGCAGGCGGGTAAGCTCTCGAAGATCGCGCTTCTGCAGCAATGGCAAGTAACGGCTCACAACTTCAAAGGCAAGCTTCAGCGTGGCTTTGCGTGCGCGTAATCCTGTAAGTGCTCGAGACTCCTCCTCCTCCTCGGCTAAAGGCAACAGCCGAAATATGGCACGGCTCACCTCCCGCAGTTCCGCCTTCAACTGCAACAGCAGGCATTCACGCAAATCGCAAGCGCCAACGCCAACCGGGTCCAACGATTGCACAACGGCGCGCGCCTCCGCCATCAGGGCAGGTGTTGCACCTTCGTCTGCATCCTGGCCGGCAAGCTCTTCGTCAGACAGCGGCAGGTACCCACTCTCCTCAAGATTGCCAAGAATCACCTCGGCAGCTGCCCGCAGTTCCGGCCGCAGGCTCATGGACCCAAGCTGCCAAAACAGGTGATCGCTCAACGTGCCCGGTTTGGATAGAAAGTTTTCGAACGACGGCGAGTCCAACTCCTCGAAGTTGCTGCTACCCGCGCGAAAGCCGGGATCAAGATAGTCCTGGAAATAACTGCCAAAATCGATTTCGTCGAATGGATCTTTTTCGGGCCGCTCTGCCTCCGCGGCTTTTTGCTCGGCGGAAAGCTCGCGGTCGCCTTCGCGGCCGGCAAGCTCCTCAAAGCTGGCGGTGCTTTCGTCAATCTCCTCCAGGACGGGGTTTTCGACTATTTCAGCATTGATCATCTCTTTCAGCTCAAGCTTGTTGAGCGCGAGCACGCTCACCATCTGCACCAGGCCCGGCGTAAGGACCTGCCGCTGAGAGACACGCAGATTAAGCTTGGGTTGCAACAGCACTGCGGGGGAGCCTCCAGAGATTCACGCGTAGCTCCTTGCAGAACCAGGGGCGCGAAACTCGTCGAACACCCGAAGTTTACTCCGGCGTGAAAGCTGGCGCACAGGCGAACGCACCTTGCCGGGCACGAGACGTTCCAATCAGGAATGTGTCGCTACAGGCGAAAGCTTTCGCCCAGGTAGATTCGCTTCACCTCGGGATCGCGTCCCAGGTCGCCGGGCGTGCCATGCCGGAAGATACGGCCTTCCGCCATGATGTACGCGCGATCGGTCACGCTGAGTGTCTCGCGAACATTGTGGTCGGTAATCAACACGCCGATGCCGCTTGCCTTCAG
>CAXTFT010000103.1:1039-13197 GCA_964243585.1 uncultured Terriglobus sp. | reverse complement strand
TGGGTGAGGGTGCGGCGGCAAACCAGGTCGGCATCATCATCGCCCTGTCAGGCCTTGGAGCCGCCAGTCTGCCACTGCTGGTGGGCGCGGTTTCGCGTAGCACAGGATCGCTTCGCCTCGCACTGCTGATTCCATTGTGCGGCCTGCTTGTGCTGCTGCTCCTCAGCTTTCGGCAGGTGGAGCAAGGGGCTGACGCCGGGCAGCCAGGCGTATAAAAGGAGAATGTCGGATGGCATGAAAGACGGTCAGGAGCCGCGCGGCCTCGTAACCGGATGGGACGGCATCTTTGCCGCCCTGCTGCGTGGCGCAACCCTGCTGACACCGAACGTACGCTCCGCACGCCTGTGGGCTGCACGGTATGACGATGCCGCCCGGCGTCGCAGCGAGAGTAGCTGGCAGGGCGCATCCATCCTGCCCTGGCGAGCCTGGACGGCTTCACTGTGGAGCCGTGCCCTGGTGCATGGGCTGGACACTCGCGTTCTGCTGAACGACCTGCAAGAGCGCGCAGTGTGGCGAGTGATTACGGCTTCCTCACTTGACACGCTGCAGTCGCCGGATGCGCAGGCAAAACTCTGCATGGGAGCCACCCGGCTGCTGGGTGAATACGACGTCGGTGCCCGGTTCGCCCACAGCCAACACGGGCAGGCTACGCGCTCGCCTGATGAAAAGACCTTCGAGCATTGGTATGCGGAGTTTGAGCAAGTCTGCGTAAGAAGTGGGTTCCTGCCGGCTTCGCACCTGGAAATGGAGCTAGCGGCACTCATCCGGCGGGGAAAGATCGTGCAGGGTGGCGAGTACCTCCTGTGCGGTTTCCTGCTGCCCACGCCAGCCCAGAATGCAGTGTTCATGGCGTTGGAAGATGTGGGGGTTTCGACGCAGATGGTCTCCACCCGGGTTAGTCCTAAGATACCGCCCACCCTCCTTCAATGCGGCAACCCCGGCGAGGAAATGCAGCAATGCGCATACTGGGTCAGGCAACAGCTGGAGAGTGACCGGAACCGCTCCATCGCGCTCGTCTTACCCGATCCCCAGGCATCGCGAAGCGAACTGGAGCGGGAGCTTCGCGCAATCGTTGCACCGGAAACTGCCGACGTGACCAGGACCGGCGGGACAGCTCCGTATGAATTCGCCGCAGGCAGGCCGCTGCAAAGACTACCCATGATCGCGGACGCCTTGCGTGTGCTGCACTGGTGCGCACATGAGGTTTCAGTACTGGACGCCGGGACCATCCTGCGCAGCCGGCATCTCGCACTTGCAGGTTCCTCAGAGGCAGGCGCGGAGCTAGACGTGCATGTACTGCGAGAGCTAACTGCACTGCGACAAACGCTGACTCTCACACAGGCTGCCGCTGCGCTTGCGCGGTATCAGGCAGGCGACCGGCTGCTTGCTCTAGACGTGGAAGCGCGCCCATGCAGAACGGCCCGGGAGACTTTTGCCTGGTTCACCGGGCAGGTCCGAGCCCTGCTCGAAAAAAGTGGCTGGCCCGGTCCCGCCGAGCTAACAAGCGATGAGTTTCAAGCAGTAGATCGCTGGAACGAGGTGCTGGACAAGTTGGCATCGCTGGACCTGCTGGGCAGAAAAACCAAGTTCACGATCTTTATGGCGGAACTTCAATCACTCGCCCGCGAGACGTTGTTTGCCCCGGAAAACGTGGGTGCGCCGGTGCAGGTAATCGGACTGGCCGAGGCAGCGGGCACCACCGTCGACACCCTGTGGTTCCTCCACGCGCACAGCAACAATTGGCCACCGCGACCAAGGCCGCACGCCCTGTTGCCACTGCGGTTCCAACGTGAGCTGCAGATGCCTGGCACCGAACCTGCGCGCGATGAAGTGGCTGCGCGCGCCGATCTTTCCCACTTGATCGAGAGTGCGGGCACCGCCTGCTTTAGTTGGAGTCACGACACCGGAGAGGACGGCAAAGGTACGCAGCAGCCCTCGCCGCTGGTGGAGCAGGCTGTCCTGCGGTATGGCGGTCTGCTTCGTGCGGCGGAGCCGCTGCAGGAGGAAATGCCACTAGCCTGCGTCGTGTCTGTAATCGATGCCGAGCCGCTGCCGCCGCTGGCGGATGAGCGTGTCTCCGGCGGCGTCGGCTTGCTGAAAGCACAAGCACAATGCGGCTTTCGCGCTTTTGCCGAGAAGCGGCTGTTTGCTACGCCCATGGAGCAACAAGACGCGGGGCTTTCGCCTGGCGAGCGTGGCGAGCAGGTCCACGCGGTTCTGCAGCACTTCTGGAACAGGGTCAAAGACCAGCGGACGCTCAAGAAGATGGCCGGACACCGCGATGAGTCGGGCGTATCCGCGCGCGATCAGCTGCTCCGGGAATGCATCTCGCAGGCTTTTCAGGAGCAGCCGGGAGGCGCATGGGAGTCAGCCTATCTCCAGGTGCAGCAACAACGCCTTTTTCGGCTGCTCTCGGATTGGCTGAACCTGGAGGCGGAACGCCCCGCCTTTGAGGTACTCCAGACGGAAAAGCAGATCCGGGATGTGCCGGTGGGACCGCTTCGGCTGAGTATGCGCGTGGACCGCGTGGATCGAGCGTTCTCTGCCTCTGGTGACGGAACGATTCTGATCGACTACAAGACAGGGGCAGCTGCTCCTGCCGAATGGATGGGCGAACGGCCAGACGAGCCGCAACTGCCGGTCTATGCCGTGGCAGGTGCCGCGGCAGCAGGCCTGGGACAGGTGGAAGGCATCGCCTTCGGCGGAGTCAGAATCGGTAAAGGAAATCTGAAGCTGGAGGGCCTGGCAGCGGATCCAGCGCTCTTGAAAGTAAGAGGTGGTAAAGCAGTTGACTTCGCCGATCAGATAGAGGTATGGCACCGCGATCTCGACCGGTTGGCGTTTGCGTTTGCACAGGGCGATGCCTCGGTAGATCCCAAGCAGTACCCAGCCACCTGCGACCGCTGCGGACAACGCATGCTTTGCCGCGTGGATGCGGGGGCGCTGCTGCAGATGGAAGACCTCGACGAAAGCGAGACAGATGAGGCAGCCGCTTGGACGTGACCCAGTTTCCGGGACCCACCGCGCCCGACCTTGAGCAGCGAACTTCTGCGTTAAACGCGGAGAAGTCGTGGGTCGTGGAAGCGCCCGCCGGGTCGGGCAAGACCGGTCTGCTGATCCAGCGTTTTCTGAAGTTGCTCGCCCTGGTAGACGACCCGGCAGAGGTGCTGGCCCTGACCTTCACTCAGAAAGCTACCGGTGAGATGCGGGAACGCGTGCTGCACGCATTGCAGTCTGCGGCCCAAGGTGGAGAGTCTCCAAGGAGCGCGTTCGAGCGGCTGACGTTTGACCTGGCCACTGCCGTCATGGAGCGGGATCAACTGTTGGGCTGGCTGCTGCTGGAACGTCCACACCGGCTAAACATCCGCACCATCGACTCCCTCTGCAGCGAGATTGCGCGTGCGTTGCCGCTCCTGTCCGGCGGGTCGGCTTCGGGCAGCCCGGTCCGGGATGCGGAGCCGCTCTACCGCCGCGCAGCGCACGCGGTCATGATGCGCTTCGGGGAAGAAGAGACAGCATTGAACGCGGCCATTCGCACCGTGCTGCTGCACCGCGACGGCGATCTGATGTTCTGCGAACGCGTTCTGGCCGAGATGCTCGCCACACGCGAGCAATGGGGACGGCTGATCCCGCTGGGCGCGTCGGAGCTGGACGACGAAACGCTGGACACAAGGGTGCTGCCGCGGCTGAACGAATCACTGGAGCGAACGCTCTGCACGGCCCTGACGGAGTTGCACCGCTGCTTCCCGGAAGGGGATCTGGCAGAGGTCGCCCGCATCGCGCGAGAGCTTGCCACGGCTGAAGGGTACGAGGCAGCACCCAGCGCTTTTTCCCGGTGCGCCCTTTTGCCGGGCACGCCGGGCACGGACGCGTCGCACTTTGACCATTGGCTGCTGGTCGCGCAGCTGCTGCTAACGAACGGGGGTACCTGGCGCAAGACCTTCCCGGTAAACCTAGTTGGAGCAAAGGTTGAGAAGCGTATCGCGGCCCAGTTGAAACTGGTAATCACCGGCATCGACAGCGACGAGCTGGCAGCGCTGCTTCACGGTGTACGCTCCCTGCCGCCTGCCCGGTATCCGGCGGAGCAGTGGGTGGTGACCAAGGCGCTCTTCCGCCTGCTGCAGCACGCCCTTGTGGAGCTGCAGTTGCTCTTCGCGCGCGAAGGCGTTTGCGACTTCAGCGCGGTCGCGCTTGCGGCCCGCACAGCGCTTGCGGCAGATTACGGCGAGGTACAGGTCGCCATGGGTACGCGGCTGCGACACCTGCTCGTCGACGAGATGCAGGACACCTCGTCAAGCCAGTACGAGTTGCTGGAAGCACTTACCGCCGGATGGGATGGCGGCAGCCAGACGGTGTTTCTGGTCGGCGATCCCAAGCAGTCTATCTACCTGTTCCGGCAGGCGCGGGTGGAACTCTTCCAGCAGTGCATGGAAACAAGCACGCTGGGAGACATACCGCTGGGTGTGCTGCGGCTGTCTGCGAACTTCAGGTCCGGCAGGCACATTGTGCAGCAGTTCAACGAAGCCTTTGCCGAGATCTTTCCGTCGGACCGTGTCATGGACGGCGATGTGACTTACAGCCCCGCCGAAGCCGTTTTACCCGAGTCACGTGGCGAAGGCATCGCGTGGCACATGGACCCCTTGCCGCGCGCGGATGACACGCCTGGGGCGATCCGGCAGAGGCAGCGTGCCCTGCGAAAGGAAGCCGTTGCCATCGGGCGCATCGTTGCGGCGCAGCGTATGGACCAGCCGGGCAAGCGTGTCGCGGTGCTCACGCGCGTGCGCAGTCATGTTGCGGAAATTGCGAAGGAGTTTGCCCGGCGCGGTATTCCCTACCGTGCCGTGGAGATCGAGCCGCTGGGCGAACGCCGGGAGGTGCTCGACATGCTGGCGATTACCCGGGCCCTGCTGCACCCAGCCGACCGCACCGCGTGGCTGGCCGTGCTGCATGCGCCGTGGTGCGGTGCCGGTCTGGCTGACCTGTTCCGCCTGGCAGGCGGTGACCAGCCCGGGCGCAGCAAAGAAGCCCTGCGTGGGTCCCTAAGGGAGCGTCTCCACCTGCTTTCCTCGCCAATGCGCAGCCGCGTGGAGCAGACGCTGGACATCATGGACGCGGCGCTGCTGCGTAGCGGTATAGAGTCGCTTGCGAACCGCGTGGAGCGCACCTGGCGCTCGCTGGGTGGCGATCGCTGCACCGATGCGGCCGGGCAAAAGAACGTGCGGCAGTTCCTCCGCATGATGGACGAAATGGAGCAGGACGGCGAGCGGATCGACAACCAGACACTTGATCGGCGGCTGGAACGGCTGTTTGCAGAAGGTGGCAGCGCGCCGGATGCGGTCGACATCATGACCATTCACAAGGCGAAGGGCCTGGAGTGGGATACCGTGTTGGTACCGGGCATGCACCGTGCAGGTGCGCAGGGCCAGTACTCCGCGCTGAATTGGCTGGAGATGCCGGGCCGTGCGCACGACGGATCGCGCGACGTCCTGCTGGCGTCACTGCCGGCCAAGGGTAGCGAGCCCGGCAATCTGTACACCTTCATCTACTCCACCCGAAAGAACCGAACGTACGCGGAGCTAAAGCGCGTGCTGTACGTGGCAGCCACGCGCGCGCGTACCTCGCTGCACCTGTTCGCGTGGCCCGAGTCCACAAAAGAAGGCGAGGCAATTACACGTGCTGGAACCCTGCTGAAGGCGGCCGGGCGCGCGGCTTCCGTGCATTTGCAACCGGGCGCGGCGCCAGAGATTGTGTTCTACCACAGTGAAGAACCGGAACCACTTGCCCTTGCAGCAGCCGCGGAGGAAGCTGCAGCCGGGAATCAGATGACTGCCCCGGTCCGAACCCCACCAACAGTGAAACGACTGGCTGAGGGTTACAGCCCGCTGCTGCAACTGCACCGAGCGGCACTACCGGTTCCCTTTAAACCTGCCGAAGTCCGTTCGGCTGCGTTCTCCCGCCCGCAAGGATCATTCGGTGCGCGCGCGGTGGGCAGCACCATCCACGCCTTTATTGAGCGGCTTGCGGGAGAACTTGCGGAGAAGCCTAGGAAAGCAGATCAAGCGGACCGGGTTGCAACAGACCTTCTTCAGGAATTGCCCGCATGGAGACCTGCGGTGCACGCGACGCTGCGTGCCGGTGGGCTGCCGCTGGACGGGGCGGGGCGAGCGACCGAAACAGTGCTGCGGGCACTCGGCAATCTGCTGGGCAGCGAGGAAGGACGCTGGCTGCTGGCGCCCCATGCGGGTGCTGCAAGCGAGGCGCCCTGGCGCTCCGCTGAAAATAGCGGCGGCATGCAGCGCGTGCGGCTCGACCGCAGTTTTTTCGCGGGTTCAAAGCCGGGGCAGCCAGGCGCAAGCACGCTGTGGATTATCGATTTCAAAACGTCGGACCGTGCGCCAAAGGAGCAGGATGCCTTTCTGGCGGAGGAGCGGGAGCATTATAGCCCGCAACTGGAAACTTATGCAAAACTGCGGCTTAAGCTTCTGCCGCCTGAAACACCGGTGATGCTTGCCTTGTCTTACCCGCTGATGGGGCGGCTTGTGTACTGGGCTTTTGGGGCCTCAACCGAGCCGCTTTCACCTGTCACCGGACCGATCACAGACGGGCAAATGGCTCTCTTCGGCTGATTCTATCCGCTTCGAAGGACGGCCCTGCGAGTGGCGATAACTCAGGCAGCCGTGACTTTGTGCCGCACATCGTTGCCGTTGACCCAGAAAATGACGTCTTCCGCGATGTTGGTTGCGTGGTCTCCTACCCGCTCCAGATTGCGCGCGATCAGCATTGCGTTCAGCGCCTGCGACGTGACATCGGACTGCTCGCGAATCAGGCTGGAAAGGGAACGAAAGGCTGCCTTGTTCAGGTGGTCCACCTCGTCATCCAGCGCGAGCACGCTTTCTGCTAGTTCCGCATCACCTTCGATGAAGGCCTCCAGAGCCTTGCGAATCATGGCCGCTGCCAGCGTTCCAAGGCGCGGGATGTCCACCGGCAGGTCGACTGGTGGCAACTCGTTCATTTCGCCGGCGCGTAATGCAATATTCACAGCCAAGTCACCGACGCGCTCCAGATCGGCGTTGATGCGGATGACTGAAAGGATGAAGCGGAGATCCACTGCCATGGGCTGTTCCATCGCCAGCAGGTCGAGCGCCGTGCTGTCGATCTCGCGCTCAAGCCGGTTGATAGCGGGTTCAGACCGGCGTACCAATTCCACCAGTTCCGGGTCGCGCATGCGATAGGCCTCGATAGCACGCTGCGTCGCCTGTTCAGCGAAGCCCGCCATAACCAGCAGCTTCTCCTTCAACTCATCCAGCGACTGGTGAAATCGTTTGCGCAAGGTGGGGTGTCCTTCTCAGGGTGAGACGTACAACCTCAGATTAGGTGAATTGCATGAAGATTGGGTCAATCTGCTATAGGGAGGGTGAAGAAAAGGGTACTCCCCTGCCCAAGAAGGCTCTCAGCCCAGATGCGTCCGCCGTGCTGCTCCACGAGTTTGCGGGCGATGGAGAGTCCCAGTCCCGTACCGCCCACAGCCCTGGATCGCGCCTTTTCCACCCGGTAGAAGCGCTCAAAGATGCGTGGCAAATGTTCTGAAGCGATACCTGGCCCAAAATCGCGCACGCTGAACTGCACAAATCCGGGTTCATCTGCAGCGGTATCCGCTGACAGAAGGACGCGCGGCACGCCGTGCTGCCCTCGGCTGTACTTGACTGCATTCTCCAGCAGATTGCCCAATACCTGCAGAATCGCATTCTCATCGGCCATCACAACACGAGCGACACAAGCCTCAACCTGCAAGTCCGCGCCTTCCGCATAAGCGGTGCCCGTCACTGTACGCAAAGCATCCTGCAGCAAGACCGATGCTGCGACAGGTTGGGGGAACAACAGATTCTCTGCCTGCTCAACCTGTGAGAGCAGCAGCAGGTCTTCTGTCAGCCGCTGCATTCGCGATGCATTTTTGAGCACAGTCTCCAGGAACTCAACCGCTGGGGGCGAGAGAGCCTCATGGTCGATTACCGTTTCGACATAACCGATTATGGAGGTAAGTGGCGTTCGCAATTCGTGGGAGACATTGGCGACAAAGTCACGCCGCTCACGCTCCATCTGCTCAGCACCTGTGCTGTCATGCAGAACGACAACAGCACCACCGCCCGGCAGCGGAGACGCGTTCACCTGAAAAACCCTTCCCGGCAGCACTGCTTCACTGCGGCACTCCATCGCTGTACCGGCCTCGAGCGTGGTCTGGACGGACGCCAACAGCACCGGGTCGCGAAACGTATGCACCAGCGCACGGCCCTGCCGGATGGAAGCACCCGCGGCGTCGCGGAAGATCAGCCGCTGCATGTGCGCGTTGCTCCACTGCACACGGCCTGCCGCATCGACGCTCAACACGGCATCCTGCATGCCTTCCAGCAGCACCTCAAGCTGTTGGCGGCTTTCCTGCAGGGTGGACATCTGACGCGACACTTCCTGCGCCATCTGGCGGATGGCTCCCAGCACCGGCTCCATTGCGGGATCCAACGCCGGTAACTCCGCAGGAAGGCTTGGAGCGACTGAAATATACCGTGCAATCTCGCGCACCTGGTAGGACAGGTGCTTTCTTGCTATGAGGCAGCCGCACAGGCAGACAGCTAAAAAAACACCCAGCACAAAAAAACGCATGTGCGTGGAGCCAGCCGGAAAAGCGATCGCAATGGCACCCACCAGAGCAACAGCCATGCCTGCAAGCAGCGGGATGGATCGGGCTTTCATGCGGCTGCAGCCATGGTAAGTCCTGAGCGTTTCAGGTGAGTACAGCTTCGGTGCGCAAGGCGATCCGGTCCGGCCGCTCAAAGCGGTAGCCTGCGCCTCGCATGGTCTTCAAGTATCGCGGCTCCTCTGCGTCGTCCTCGATTTTTTCGCGAATACGGCGCACGTACACGTCAACAGACCGCGGTGTGACAAAGCGAGCGTCGCCCCATACCGCATCCAGCAGCTGGTCGCGGCTAAATACGCGGCCTGGATGCCGCGCAAGGTAGTCGAGCAGGCGGAATTCAGTGGCAGTGGTAACGACCAGTTCGCCGCGCACTCGCAGCTGCATGGCACCCCCATCAATCTCGATTTCACCGATCCGGAGCGTCTCGGCGGGTTCCTGCCGCTCAAAACGGCGCAGTACCGCCTTAACGCGCGCCAGCAGCTCGCGGGTGCTGAACGGCTTGGTAATGTAGTCGTCCGCGCCCAGGTCCAAGCCGTGAACACGATCGCTTTCCGTAGCAAGCGCGGTGAGAAAGATCACAGGAACACTGCTCAGCAACGCGTTCTGCCGCAGGCGACGGCAGACTTCAAGGCCATCACCGCCCGGCACCATAATGTCGAGCAGGAAGAGCGCGGGGGCCTTCCGTTCCGCTGCAGGCAGCACCTCTGCCGCATTGCTGAACGCCTCTACCGTGTAGCCGGAGCTTTCCAGGTGGTAACGCACCAGTTTAGAGATGTCGGCTTCGTCCTCAAGCAGAAAGATGGTTTGGCTCACGTCCGGCGGTGCCTCCAGGAATACACTGCAGCTGCGAAGCAGGCTGTCCGCCTCAGCGTAGCGCACCTGTCGCTATGCTCTGCAAACAGACCGTAAATTCCTTAGGTGTTCCGGTGGGCGGGGCAGCCAACCATCTGCACGTCTCCCTACTCCGAACGAGTTCATGAGCTTTTCTGACTGGTTGTTGGCCGACCTGCGCGTGCCCAGTGCGCAACAGGAACCCGAGCACCAAAACGCCTGGTGGCGTGTCATGTGCCTGACGGGCGTGGATTACTTCTCAACGTTGGGGTATCAACCTGGTATCGCCTTTTTGGCCGCAGGCGTATTGTCTCCGCTGGCTACCCTTGTCTTGGTGCTGGTGACCCTTTTCGCCGCGCTGCCTGTCTACCGGCGTGTGTGCAAAGCAAGCCCCTACGGCCAGGGCTCTGTCGCGATGCTGCAAAAGATCTTTCCAGCATGGGGTGGCAAGCTTTTCGTGCTGGTCCTGCTGGGCTTTGCCACGACGGACTTCATTATTACCATGACGCTCTCTGCGGCGGATGGTGCAGCTCACCTGATCCACAATCCACTGATGCCCCGCTGGATGGACCACCAGATGATTGTCACGCTGGTGATCCTGGCGGTACTGAGTGGGGTCTTTCTGAAGGGGTTCAAGGAGGCGGTCAGTATTGCCGTGTGGCTGGTGGGCAGCTACCTGTTGTTGAACGCACTGGTGGTTGGCGCAGGCATCCTGCAGATCGTGCACCATCCCGAAGTAATGCACGACTGGAGGATTGCGATTGCAGGCCGCCAGCAGTCCACGTGGCACATGCTCGGCCTCTCCCTGCTGCTTTTTCCAAAACTTGCACTTGGCCTTTCAGGTTTTGAGACAGGCGTCGCGGTGATGCCTCTGATCAAGGCGGCGAACGACGAAGATCGCATACGCAATGCGAGACATCTGCTGGTGACAGCGGCCGTCATCATGAGCGTGTTCCTGATCGCGACCAGTGTGATCACGACCGTACTGATTCCTGCGCACGCCTTTCAGCCGGGCGGCGAGGCGAATGGACGTGCCATGGCCTGGCTGGCTCACCACTATGCCGGCAACGTGCTAGGTACCGCCTACGACGCCAGCACCATCTTGATTCTTGGCTTCGCCGGTGCTTCGGCAATGGCCGGGCTGCTGAACCTGATTCCACGCTATCTGCCAAAGTTTGGCATGGCACCAGAATGGGCGCGTGCTTCGCGACCGCTGGTATTGGTCTTCATGGGCATTGCCACGCTGGTGACGCTGCTGTTCCATGCAGACGTGGATGCGCAGGGCGGTGCCTACGCGACCGGCGTGCTGGTTTTGATTACTTCGGCCTCAACCGCGGTCATGCTAAGCGTCTGGCGAACCAAGCTACGCTGGGCATTCATCACGACCACCGCAGTCTTTGCCTACACGACGCTGGCCAACATCGTGGAACGCCCGGAAGGCCTGAAGATCTCTTCCATCTTCATCGGCTGCATTCTGCTGAGCTCCTTCATCTCGCGCGCGCTGCGATCCACGGAGTTGCGCATTACTGACGTGCAGTTGGACGAAACGGCGGAGTCGATTCTTGCCGAGGATGACGACCAACTCATACGGCTGGTAGCACGTGGTCCTGAGATCGGGGACGATGTGGAAGCACTCGATCTTTCCGACCGCAAGGTGCGTTACTTCCACAGTCTTTCAGAGGAGGAATGCCTGTTCTTTTTTGAAGTGATACGTGGCGATGCTTCAGACTTCTCCGAAACCCTCTGTGTTACCGGCCGACGGGTTGGCCGGCATCGCGTCCTGTCCGCAAAAAGCCCCGTAGTGGCAAACTCAATCGCAGGGATCCTGGTTTACCTTCAACGCCGGACCAACCAGGTACCCCATGTTTACTTTCGATGGACACAGGTTAGTCCGGCAGTTAACATCATGCGATTTCTCTTCCTTGGTGAGGGAGACACAGCTCCCCTTACGCATGAAGTGCTGCGTAAGGCCATCCGCAAGCAGGAGGAACGGCCTGTCGTGCACGTGAGTTAGAGGTCGTCGAACTTTAGGAGAGTGTTGTTTCTTCAGACGAACGCAGACGCACCATACGCTCCACCGCATAGGGCGCACGGTGCTGCGGGGAGTGGTAATGACGGACCTGGAGTTCACCCAGTAATCCGATTCCAATCAGCTGCACCCCTGCAAGGATCAGAACGCTGGCCATGATGAACCAAGGCCCATGTTGACGCAATATGTGTCCCTGCGTGAACAGCTTCAGCATCAGCAAGCCGAGGGACATCGTGAGCCCAGCAAGTGCACTGAGTGCTCCAAAGCTGCCAAAAAAGTGCAGAGGGCGCATCATATACTTCAGCAAAAAGCGGATCGTCAGCAGGTCGAACAATACTCGAAACGTGCGTGAAATTCCGTAGTGGCTCTGCCCATACAGGCGAGCGGGGTTGCTGATCGGAATCTCGCAAATGCTTGCACCATACCACGACGCAAGTGCAGGGATGAAGCGGTGCATCTGACCGTAAAGCGGTATGTTCTGAATAACTTCCCGGCGGTATGCCTTGTAGGTTGTGCCGAAATCGTGGATGTCAACACCGCTAAGCTTTGCCATTAACCAGTTGGCTGCGCGGGACGGCATGCGGCGCATAACAAAATTGTCGCCACGTT
>CAXTFT010000103.1:0-1029 GCA_964243585.1 uncultured Terriglobus sp. | reverse complement strand
CGCGCGCCAGCCGCTGACAACATCGTAACCCTCTTCCAGCTTCTCAATAAAGGCGGGGATCTCCTTGGGATCGTGCTGCAGGTCGCCATCCATTGCCAGCACGAAGTCACTCTGCGCATGGTCAAAGCCTGCAGCCAGTGCGCTGGTCTGGCCGAAGTTGCGGCGCAGCTTGATGACAAGTACCCGGCTATCGACAGCTGCAATCTCTTCCAGTAGACGGTAGGTGCGGTCGCGCGAACCGTCATCCACAAAGATCAGTTCGAAACTGTCACCAACGTGTTCCATGACCTCCTTGAGCTGGTCATATAGTGCAGTGACACTCTCTTCTTCGTTGTGAAACGGAACGACGATGGAATACTTGGGCACCATTGTATTTTACGCCCTGACGTCAGGCCACTTTGTTCCGGTAGATGTCATATAGCTGCCATGACAAGTCAGCGCCCGGGCATTAGGTTTGTATAAAGAAATTGCACACCAATGATCAGCAGCCACACCCAAAGCGCGAAACGCAGCGGACGCTTTGGAATGAACTTGGCTGAAAATGTCCCCACCAGCACGCCTCCCACACCGCCAAGAATCAGGTGTTTTAGAAGCTCCGGGTTGTTGGTATGCGAGAACATGTGCGCTCCGCTACCCACCAGCGACAAGACAAAGCCGAACAGAATGTCCGTACCAACCACCTGCGCCGGTAATAGCGTCGTTAGCGACAGCAGCGCCGCGGTTCCCAGCGCACCTGCGCCGGCAGACGAAAAGCCCACTTCCGCCCCGACGGGAAACATCAGCCAAGGCATCCAAAGGCGGCGATCTTTATCCGCGTGGGTGGCGACTGGACGAAACGAGTAGAAGATCTGGTACACCGCGGTGAGCACCAGCACCGCACCGAGTAAAGCATTCATCAGGTGCTGTGAACCTTTGCTTACCAGGTGTGCTAGCAGCAACGAACCCAGTAAAACGCCCGGCAGGCCGCCAAGCAACATGAATCCAAGAACACGCCAGCTGACCTGCTTACGCGCGATCTGCGTCGGCACC
>CAXTFT010000102.1:10896-13240 GCA_964243585.1 uncultured Terriglobus sp. | reverse complement strand
ATGGACGTGCTTGATCCCGTCTTCCACCTAGCGCGTGTCAGCCGGCCTGCCACCGACGCGGCCGAGTTGCTGATTGCCACGGCGCTGTGCGCGGCTGTCTTCTTCTATGGCGTCGTGCGCAGTCCAGGCACCCGGAGCCAGTACCAGGTGGCCCTGCTGGCCACAGCTGGCTTCGGGCTGTTTCGCCACCATAACTATGACCAGGTCGTGTTGCTGCTACCCATGTGCTACGCGCTTGCGCGCTGGCGCATGCTGGAAGCGCGCATCGTTCTGGGCGTGCTGGCGTGCCTGTTCTATGTCCAGTACCTGGCCGAACACACACCGCTGCACTCACGCTATCTCTACATACCGGAGTTTCTGCTGCTGGTGGGTGCGGGAGCCATGCTGTACCGGCTGCGCTACAGCGCAGAACCAGCCGCGCAGCCCGACAGGCTACAAGTCTGACGGTAGCTCATTACCGCCCGGAAAGGCAGCAAACAGGCACGCAATAACGGTGGTGGCAAAGAAGGAGCAGGCAATGAGTAGGGGATTCATGGTGGAGCCTCCAGCTGTCAGGATTGTCTCGACATCCCGCTTATCGGCGGTGGAGGCGGTGGCTGCAGGGGCGTGAGTGTCCCTTGGTGCGGCAGGATGGTGGAGTCAGCCTGGTGACTCGGAGGCTGTCGGTTCCGTAGTCGCAGCCTTCTTTGCCGCGTTCTTTGGCTTTAGAGGTTCCTGTGCGGCGGCGCGTTCGTGGTTCAGGGCGAGCAGCTTTTCGAGTAGTTGCTGCTCGGAGAGGTCGTTGGGCCAGCCATAGGCGGCGAAGACGGCGTGGTCCAGCGTGCGGTGCGCGTCATCGAGCCACTGCGGACGCTTGTTGTACAGGTTGGTCAGGGTGCGCTTCTTCAACTCCTCTTCCGGGGTGTCCGGCGGGTTCAGCCAGTGGTCGCGCAGTTCCACCAGGTGCTTTGCGGCGGCGGCAATGGCCTGCACGCGTGGGTCGTCCTGCGACTCGTGGCCGGGTGGCCATGGGAATGGGAAGGTGTCAAAGCACGAGCCTACGTTGTACGTCGGGTCGTTGCCAACTCCGTGCCATGACGCCTGACGAAGTGACCAGATCTCATGAGTTACGGAATGCAGGCAGCCGAAGAAGTAGCCATCCCCGCGAGCAAAAGTGAAAAGCCTACTGTCGGGCAGCACAGCGATAGGCTCCCAAACAAAGAAGCGGTGCTTTGCAACTCTGGGGGTCACGATGTAACGGGTAAGCGGTGCTAAGGCGTTTCTCATGCCCGGCCTCGCTTCTGCGTGTATCCACCACCGTTCGCGATGGTTCTTCCTGTTCACCTTTTCGCGCACTGGTTTAACTTCTGTCTTCAAGTATTCGAATGGCAATTCATATAACGAAGCATCGTGCGCCGTCATTGAAGGTCCGAAGTCAATGATGTAAAGTCCACGCGACCTTCCGGTCACATCGTCGGCATTTGCCCACGGAACGACTACATCAGAATTAGGTCTGCCGTTTACATTTACTGGCGCATTTAGGAAGTACTGAGCTTGAGATTGGTCTAGGTCGAAGTTGCCAACCTTGATAGTTCCTTGAAAGCAAATACCGTCGTTCTCAACGAGATGCACAGCTGAGCTGACGTGCACACCGTGATCAAGGTTGGAGTGAATACGGTCAACTGGTTGCCCATCCAAGGACCTTTGCGCTTCCGCGCCTCGATCAAACGCCACCATCGAGACGCGAACCGCAGCGCCGTCTAGTGTCCACGCGCGGTCACTCCAGGCATAGAAGATGTCGCCTGTCCCCTTGATACGTTTTAGTACATCGCGGTTCGCGCCGCCGCGTATAGCCTGCGTTGCAAGCAGGCCGACTCGCTCTACATGCTCTGCTTCAAGCTGTGCACGTGCCTTTTCGAACCAGTACACGACTAAGTCGGATTCAGCTTTAACCCGGCCTTTGTAGAGGGTGAATAGGTCGTCAATGTATTTGTTGCCTAACTCGCGGCGTAACAATTTACCGCCTAAAAAGGGTGGATTGCCTACGATGTAATCCGCTGCGTGCCACTCGGGTTCGTAGGCTTTACCTTCTTCGTCGTAGCGGAGGATGGCGTCGCCGCGTTCGATGTTGTCCAGGTTTTCGAGGACGGGTTCGTTGACGATGGGTTCGCCGTGTTGGTGCATCCACTGCAGGTAGCCGATCCAGACGACCATGCTTGCGAGTTCGTGCGCGTAGAAGTCCGTCTCAATGCCGAAGAGCTGGCGGGGGCTGACGCCGCCCTGCCGGATGACGGCGAGACCCTGCGCGAGGGCGAAGTCCTTGCTCTCTTTCCACAGGTCGAGCAGCTGCTGAATGGCGATGTAG
>CAXTFT010000102.1:0-10886 GCA_964243585.1 uncultured Terriglobus sp. | reverse complement strand
GTCCAGCCAGGTGCTCATCAGGTCTTCGGCGCGGCCGCGTGCGCGCAGGCTGCTTTGCGCCGTTTGCTTTGCGGCGGTGGCGGTGCGTTCCGCCTCCAGCACGGCTTCGATCTCACCCTTGATTTCGGCCCAGCGGCGGCGGAGCGGCTGCATGACCACCGGTTCAATCAACAGCAGGATGTCGGCGCTGGAGGTGTAGTGCGCGCCGATGAGGGAGCGCTTGTCCGCGTCGAGCGAACGCTCAAACAACGTGCCGAAGATGGCCGGTTCAATGTGCGACCAGTCGAGATTGCTGGCGGCATCGGACAGGATGCCCATGTCGCCCTCATTCAGTTCGATGGTGCTGCTGTCGTTGAACAGGCCGCCTTGAAGTAGCGGATGTCGTGTTCGCCGAAGTAGCGGTCTTCTGCCTCTTTCGTGGCCATTGCTTCAAACAGGTCGGTCAGCTTGCGGCGAAACTTGCGTGGTCGGGTGCGGTGCGCGGTGATGAGATCGCGGAAGACGTGTTCCGGCAGCAGGCCGATGCTGTCTGCGAAAAGGCAGAAGACGATGCGCATGAGGAAGTGCGCAATCTCTGCCCGCGTTGGCTTCTCGGTACGTGGCTCAAGCTCCAGCCGCTCGGCAAGGCGCAGGAACTTTTTGGCAGCGTCTTCGGTGACGCGGGCGGCGGTGCGCTCCGGGCGCAGGGCAGAGGTGTCGTCGAAGAGTGCCCGCAGCACATCCAGCGGCGGCACGGGGCAGGTGGCGGTAACCACATTGCGCCCGAGGTCGTCGAGGTCGAACGAGTACACGCGCTTCATAGTGTTGAAGTTGGTGTGCACCTGGAAGCGATTCATGTCGCAGACCACCAGCAGCGGCGGGTTGCCAAGGTCTTCGCGGTAGTCGGCGAGTTGCAGGTAGGCCTTGTGCAGGTCTTTGTGCTTGCCCTTGTACTCCCACGCAAAGTGGTCGCGCAGCCAAACGTCTGCGTAGCCCTTGGGGCCGCCGTGGAGCTTGCTGACGTGCTTCTCGAAGGTGTAGCGGTCGCCCACCTGGTCGGCGGCGGCGGGGTGCGGCTTGCCAAGCATGTCGCAGAGGTCGATGAAGTGCGACTGGGACGCGGCACTCTCTTTGAGTGATGCCACTCGCCAGCGCGAAACAAATTCAGAGACGGAGAGAGGCATGCCTAACGATGATACGAGGTTCTTACAGCAGCATGCGGTGTTCGGCGTGGAGCGCGGCGGCGAGGGCGTCGCTGTCGGCGGGGGTGGTGTAGAGGCCGGGGGTTACGCGGATGACGGGGCCTCCAGCTACGCCTTTGCGCCAGACGGTGTGGACGCGGTACGTGTCAAAGAGGCGTTGCTGGACGCGGTGGGCGTCGGCTTCGGTGTGCATGCCCTTGAGGCGGAAGCTGGTGATGGCGCAGTAGCGGGCGGGGTCGTCGGGTACGGTGATCTCGACGTTGGGCAGGTCGGCAACGGCGTGGACCCAGCGGTCGCGCAGGTTGCGCAGGTGTTTTTCCTTGGCGGCGGCTCCCACGGCAAAGTGGAAATCCACTGCGGCGGGGATGCTGAGGACGGCGGCGAAGTTGACCGTGCCGGCGGGGACGCGTGCGGCGATCTCGGTGGCGGGCAGGTCGTGGTTGTCGTAGGCGACGTCGATGTCCTGCAGGCGGCTCTTGCGGATGTACATGGCACCGGTGCCCAGCGGTGCGCTGGTCCACTTGTGCACGGACCAGCCGACGAAGTCTGCTTGTAAATCCGGGATCTGGTAATCGAGACAGGCGATGCCGTGGGCCGCATCGACGATCGTGTCGACACCGCGGGCGCGCGCCATGCTGACGATTTCTTTCACTGGCGTGACCAGGCCGGTGCGGTTCGATACCTGTGTAACCAGCAGCAGCTTTGCGTTGGGTGTGCGCTTCAGCACGTCGTCGTAGGCCGCAAGGATGTTGGCCGTGGTGGCGGGTTCGGGCATGGTAAAGCGCACGACCTGCGCGCCGCGATGGTCGCCCAGCCAGTCCATGCTGCTGATCATGGCGTCGTAGTCGAGGTCGCAGTAGATGACGGCATCGCCGGATTTGAGCGGCTTGTAGTTGGTGATGAGCGCCTGCAGCGCGTCGGAACCGGAGCGAGTGATGGCGATCTCGTCCGGGTGCGCGCCCACCTGCCGCGCGATGGCTTCGCGCGCCTCGCGCCCGCCCGCGGCAAGGCATGCGCCGCCGGGCAAGACATTGCGCGCCCAGATGCTGTTGTTGCGATTGACGTACGCCGACTGCTCCGCGTACACCTGCGCGACGGAACGGGGCATCACGCCCCAGTAGCCGTTTTCAAGGTTGTGGATGCCAGGTTCGATGTCGTAGTGCTTGGGCAGGTCGGCGACCGCGATGGAGTTGGGCGGTAACTTTGCAACGGGTGCAGCGGATTGTGCTTCGGGCTTTGCAGAGGCAAGCAGCGCGGCGGGTGCGCATGTTGCGGCTGACTTCATGAAGGTGCGGCGGCTGGTCATGCGTGTCGCTTCTCGTTCTTTCTAGCGAGCCAATTTCGTTCGCCAATCCATTGCCGAAACTGCCTACAAAGCCTTCAGAAATTGAGAACGTCACCAGGCATTGCTAACCCTCTGGAACTGATTACCGTCATCAGCATTGATAAGTTTTCATCAGCGTTGGTAAGCCTGTGAAACTATGACTGTCATCCGCATTGACCTTTTGCTGTTGCATAGAGGTCAACGTCAGGCGTCGATCTTGTAGGTGAACTCTTCGATGACCGGGTTCGTCAGAACTTCGCTGGCGATGCGTTGCACTTCGGCCTCGGCGGCGTCGCCGGTGAGGGAATCGGCGAGGGTTAACACGAAGTATTTACCTTGCCGAACCGACTCAACCTGCGGATGGTGCAGGCGTCGCAGTGCGTTGGCGATGGTCTGTCCCTGGGCGTCGAGCACTGTGGTCTTGAGCGTGACATAAACATGGGCGCGCATACCAGGATTATAGGTGCGGGTTAACAATGCGATGCACGGCAGGAGGAATCTGCCGGTTAGCATCAAGTTCTTCCTGTACTTGGAAGAACTCCGCTTTGCCCGCACCGGCGCGGACGGGTAAACTGGCAGGGTTGCCTCCCCTCTCCCTGGGAGCGTACTGTATCGCGGTAAGCGAACAGCAGCGCGGCAGCATATCTCCCATCTACCTGAGAACAGACAGAAACTTATGCCGAATTACTTGGAGTTGCCGGTGGGCGCAAAATCGCCCGAAGTCGTGAACGCGGTCATCGAGATCCCCTACCAGGGTCGTATGAAGTACGAGTATGACAAGCAGTTGCACGTCTTCAAGCTCGACCGCAACCTGTACAGCCCGGTACATTATCCTGGCGATTACGGCTTTCTACCCTCTACGCTGGGCGACGACGGCGATCCGCTGGACGTGCTGGTGTTGGTGGATGAACCCTCCTTTCCGGGTTGCCTGCAGGAAGTGCGCCCCATCGGCCTGATGGAGATGATCGATGGCGGCGAGGGCGACGAGAAGGTGCTGGCCGTGGGCTGCGCGAATCCGCGCTTTTTCGACATCACCAGCTACGAGCAGATTCACCCACACAAGCTGAAGGAGATTGTCCACTTCTTCTCGACCTACAAGGACCTGGAAGAGAAGACGGTCGAGATCAAGGGCTGGCGCGATGCCCGGTATGCGCACGAGGTCATTGAGAAATCGATTGCGGCGTATAAGGCAAAGATCGCAAAGTAAGTCATTAAATTGGCTCTGAAGATGCAGGGGTCCTGGTTAGCCGGTGTTCATCTCGCTTGAGTTGGCGCAATGCACTGATTTCCGCTTTAAGCTATCTCTCTTGGCGGAGGACCCTTAAGCGATTGTTTTCTGCGACGACCTACCGGCCAGGTATTTTACGTCAAGCAGCTTTTCGCTTCGGCAAGTTCCTGCTTGCAGCCTATGGTGCTTGTGTCTTGCTGGCACTGTTGCTGGCAGCGCGTTACTTTGTGGCTGCGGAAGACGCCGTCATCCTTTGGGCCTACAGCCGAAATGTTGCGCTGCATGGGATCGTCGCTTACTTCGTCGGAGGTCCTCCGGTAGAAGGTGCGACAGACTTTGCCTGGATGCTGTGCGTTGCCGCTGCCATGCGGTGCGGGATAGACCCTTTCCTGTTCACTGGCGTTGCGAATGTCTTGTGCCTGCTCGGCCTCGCGATCCTGCTTCTGCGCCTCGCGGGGTACCGTGTAACTCTCCGGCGGTTGCTGCTAATAGCCGGAGCCGCAGGCTGCGTGCCGCAGATCTTCGCGGCTGCTTCGGGCTTTGCCGTTCTGCCTGATGCCTTGCTGCTGACAGCCCTGGTGTACTACGCAACACGGTGCAGCATGCTGAAGGCTTCACTCTGCGCCTTTGCGCTGTGTCTCTTTCGGCCTGACGGCGTGATGTTTGCCGTTCCGTTGCTGGCCAGCCTGCTATGGACAAGCGGCAACCGGATGCGCGATGCCGGCGTGCTGGCGGCAGCCTTTGCGCTACCGGGCGTCACCTATTTTCTGTGGCGATGGTGGTACTTCCATCAACTGCTGCCACTACCTTTTCTGGTTAAAGCAGACGCGCACCATGTGCTGCACACGGTTGTGGCGGACTCGGTACGGACAAGCCTTGTCTTTCTGTTGTTCACGCTGGCTATGCTGGTACCGGTGTGGCGCTACAGTGTGTCTCGTCGCATGACATGGTTGTTGTTTGTTGCGATCATTGCCGTGCCGACGCTTTTTTACTGGTGCATGCGGCTCGACCAGAATGTTGCCTTCCGCTTTTATTACTACCTGCCGCTTGCCGTGGCGCTATTGCTGGCGTGTAACTGGCAGGCGTTACGCGCACGGGCCGGTTTTGTAATTGGGTTCGTGTGTGTTCTGTGGCTGGCGCTACTTGCGATGCCCCTGCGGCGAGAGCTGCGGACATTCCTTGATTTGCAATCGCCAGAGCTGCGTGACGTTGCATTGCAATTCGCCACGGTCCCGCAGCATGGCACGCTGCTGAGTTCCGAGGCGGGCATACTGCCGTACTACTCCGGCTGGCAATCCGTCGATCCGTGGGGACTGAACACGCCTGCTTTCGCGCACCGTTTTTTCCAACCTTCCGACGTGCGATTGCTGGCACCCAGTGTGATCCACCTCCATCCTGACCTGGGCGAAGGATGTGAAGCAAAACCGGCCTGGCAAACCCCATACCATGAACGTAGCTGGCCCGCGCTGACGCGCAATATGGTGGCTGGTGCCGACCGCAATGTGTATGAGCTTTGGCAAACTTCCTACGGGTCAGAGTATTACCGCCGCAGGAAGCACTGGCAGTATGGCGAAGGTGATGTGAACTGCTGGTTGATACGTCGGGGAACGGTGGAGCAGGCGGCACTGGAGAGTATCCTCGTTCAGCATCACGGCGTGATGAAAGCTCAGTACCGGTAATCGCATCTGTCAAAGTATGTTCCGCCTGATAAGACGAGCTCTGACTTACGCTTCTTCCGCGGTAGCCCGTAAGAAGTGGAAGCGCGTACTATGTTCCGCATGACAGGGAAGTTCAGTCGCCGGACCTTTCTGCGTGGCACCGCCGCTACTGCCGCGCTTGCGCCGACAGCACGAGGACTTTCGCAACAGCTTGCCGCGGCGTTTCAACAGCAATCGACCATTGCGCCCGGACCGTTTCAACCATCGTGGGAGTCGCTGGCGCAGTACAAGACGCCGGAGTGGTTTCGCGATGCAAAGTTCGGCATCTGGGCGCACTGGTCTGCTCAGTGCGTGCCCGAGCAGGGCGACTGGTATGCCCGCCGCATGTACCTGCAGGGCGAGACGATCCATGACTGGCACACGCAGCACTACGGCCATCCTTCCAGGTTCGGTTTCATGCAGATCGACAACCTGTGGAAGGCAGAGAAGTGGCAGCCGGAGCAGTTGATGGGGCTGTACCAGGCGGCGGGTGCAAAGTACTTCTTCGCGCTGGCGAACCACCACGATAACTTCGACACCTACGACTCGACGTACCATCCCTGGAACTCGACAAAGGTAGGGCCGAGGCGCGACATCGTCGGCACATGGGCAAAGATTGCGCGCGCCCACGGCATGAAGCTGGGCGTGTCAAACCATAGCTCACATGCCTGGCATTGGTTTCAGGTGGCATACGGTTACGACGCCGTTGGTCCGCTGGCGAACGTGCGCTATGACGCTGCCACATTGACCAAAGCCGATGGCAAGCGGCAGTGGTGGGAAGGGCTGGATCCGCAGGCGCTGTACGCGGGCCGCACAGATCTGGCGATGCCCGAAAGCGTCAACACCATCGAGGCGCAAAACGCGTGGCACAAGTCGCACGACGGTACCTGGCATGAGGAAGACCCGCCGCAAAATTCCCGCTTTGCCGAACAGTGGTACTTGCGCTGCAAAGATCTGTTCGATAAGTATGACCCGGATATTGTTTACTTCGACGACACTGAACTACCGCTGGGCGACAAGGGTCTGCGGGTCACGGCGCACTTGTATAACAACAGCATTCGGCGGCACGGATCGCAGCAGGCCGTGGTGGTTGCGAACCATCGCCTGCCGGAGCATCCCGGTGCCTTTACGCTGACGGTTGAACGCAGCCGCCTGACCGAGATCAACCCGGAGCCCTGGCAAACTGCGACCTGCATCGGCGACTGGCACTACAAGCGTTCCCTCTTCGAGGATCATAAGTACAAGACCGCAGACACTGTGATTCCTTTGCTGATCGATGTGATCAGCAAGAATGGCAACCTGCTGCTGAGTGTGCCGGTGCGCGGCGACGGCTCCATTGACGAGGATGAGCACGCCTTTCTGCAGGCGCTTGCGTCTTGGATTCCTAAGCATGGTGAGGCGATCTACGGAACGCGTCCATTTACCGTCTTCGGCGAAGGTCCACCGGAGCCGATCGAGAAAGACTTCAGCGAAAAGACGCGGCCCCACACCGCGGAAGATATCCGCTTCACCACGCGTGGCAATTTGCTGTATGCCTTTGTGCTGGCGTGGCCGACCGATGGCAAGGTGCGCATCAAAACGTTGCGCAGGGGTAGTGAACATGCCCCGCGGAACATGCAGCGTGTCGAACTGATCGGCGCTTCAACACCGCTGCACTTCACGCAAACTGCAGAAGCGCTTGAGGTCACCATGCCGAGCAGTAAGCCGAACCCTTATGCTTATGTTCTAAGAATTACGACTTAGTCATCATTAGTCGGTCCGATGTAAATCAGGGAGCGCACTTGAAGCCTGGGCGATTGTTGCAACTTATGACGGTGATTTGTTTGTCATTGCAAGGGATGCAGGCGGCTCCACTGGATTGTGCGGCACTGAAAAACTTCAAGCTACCTGGTATGACGGTGGTGAAGGCTGAGTCCGTCACAAAGAGCGAAAGCTTGCCTTCCGCCTGTCGCGTGACTGCTGTGCTAAGGCCGACGACAGACTCAGAAATTGGCATCGCCGTCTGGCTGCCAGAGCAGGCGGCGTGGAACGGCAAGTACCAGGCCGTTGGCAATGGTGGATGGGGTGGATCCATCAATACAGCGGACATGACCGCGGCCCTGGCACGGGGGTATGCCACCAGTTCCACTGACACGGGACACAACGGCGGCCGCGCCAGCTTTGCGCCAAACCATCCGGAGAAGCTGGTGGACTTCGGCTACCGCTCTGTGCACGAGATGACGATTGCTGCCAAGGCACTGATCGCTGGTTATTACGATGTGCCAGCAAAGCTGTCATATTTTGTGGGCTGCTCGTCGGGTGGCAGGCAGGCGCTAATGGAGGCGCAGCGTTACCCGCAGGATTATGACGGAGTTGTGGCGGGAGCGACCACGAACAACATCACGCCCATGATGGCCGAGCGCATCAACGTTGCGCAGGCCACACTCAGCAGGCCGGAGAGCTACATCGATCCCGCGCTGTACACAGTTATCCACAGCGCTGTGCTTAGGGCCTGCCCTTCGCATGCAGGCGTGCTGGACGATCCACTGACCTGCCGTTTCAATCCAGCCACACTCGAGTGCAAGGCAGGGGAAACAGCAAATTGCCTAACTGCACCGCAGGTGCATGCGGCTCAACGCATCTATACACCGCCGACCAACCCTCGTACCGGTGAAGTGATCTTTCCGGCGATGGAGCGTGGCAGTGAACTGGTGTGGAAGACGCTTGCCGGCGGACCCCAGCCCATCCAGTTGGCAGATGATTTCTTTCGTTACATCGTGTTTAACAATCCAGGCTGGGATTTCAAGACGCTGAACTTCGACAGCGACCTGGTGCTTGCACATGCGCGTGCGGATAAGGTGCTGGCCGCCACCGACCCTGATCTGCGGCCCTTCTTTGCGCATGGCGGCAAGCTGTTGCAGTATCACGGGTGGACCGACCAGCAAGTGATGCCGGGGAACAGTATCAACTATTTCAACGCAGTGCATGCCAAGGTGGGTGCTCGCACCGCGGATACATCGCACCGGCTTTATCTGGTGCCGGGCATGAATCACTGCGGCGGTGGCGATGGCCCAAGCCACTTCGACATGCTCTCTGCGTTGGAAGCTTGGCGCGAACGGGGTGAACGGCCTGAAACAATTCCCGCATCGCACGAGACCGGCGGCAAGGTGGATCGCACTCGCAACCTGTGTCCGTACCCACAGATTAGCCGTTACCGAGGCACCGGCAACGAAGCGGACGCGGCAAGTTACACCTGCGCAACGCCGTGACGCTTCACGAAACGCAGCGTGGCCACACGATCACTCAGCGGTGACCCTGGGCTGCAGCACTGCGGCGAAGCTGCGCCGATACGACGCAAAGACAAGCAGCCAGAGCAGTGTGGCGACCAGGCCCGGCACAATTCCGCCGGGGTCCATCGTGACGTGGTAGGTAAGAATGTTGACCAATTCGGCGGCAAGGATAATCAGCGCCAACGGCACAAAGAAGCCTGTAAGGAAGAGCAGGCCAGCGATAAGCTGCAACCCAAAAAACATGTAAGAAAAGTGCGAAGCAGACACGCTGGTGAAGAACTGAATGGCCAGTGGATTGGTCGGTGGCGGCTGATGGATAAAGCTAAAGAAACCATTCAGACCGAAGACCACAAAGATCAGTCCGAGCAGGTAGCGGGCAATGGTAGAAGCAGTCTTCATAAGATCTCCCAACTTGGTTCGATATCGAACGAACAGTGGATTGGACGACGTTGATACGGCAGAGATTTATTTTTTCGCAATCTATTTTGCAGCCCTGTACTTACCCGTTCGTGCACTGCGGCTTGCGAGTGCGTACAGCGGCAGGCCGAGCAGTGCGACGCCCAACGCAAACAGTGACGCAGGGACGCGGCCGACGTGTTCGTCACGTGCGGCCCACAGTGCAAAGAACATTAGAGCGACCGGTCCGCTGCCGAATGTGACGGCTATCCAGGTCTGCCCTGGGATACGAAACGGGCGCGGCAGTTCCGGTTCGCGACGGCGCAGGATGATCAGCGCGGCGAACTCCAGGATGAGCGACATGCCCCACAACAAAACGTCAATGCTGATGAGCCGCTCAAAGGATAAATTCAGGGCGAGCGCCCAGCAGGTAGCACAGACGATTAGCGCAGCCCAGGGCACGTTGGCGGCATTGCGCCGGGCCAGCACGCGTGGCAGCAGGCCGTCGCATGCCATGGCGTAGGGCAGGCGTGTGTAGCTCAGCGTCAGCGCATTGAAAGTGCCCATGCTGTCCAGCGATCCCGCAAGCACCACGCACACCGCGAGTGCCGAACCGCCCAGCAGGTGCGCCGCATCGACCCACGCGCCGGTGGAGAAGCGCTCTGCCGGGATGCCTGCCCAGGCTACCGCTGCGATGGGGATCAGGTAGGTCAGCATGACCATTGTCGCGGCCAGCAGCATGACGCGCGGGTAGGTTCGCTGCGGGTCTTCCACTTCGCTGGCAATGGTGGTGGCGTTGTCCCAGCCCATGTAGTTCCACATGGCGACCAGGATGGCCGCCGGAAGGTCAAGGTGCGCGGGTGGTCCAAGAGCGGCGTGGGCCGTGTGCGCTCCTGTCCAGACTGCAAAGCCGGTGAGCGCAACAAAAGGGCACAACGCGATCAGCCACACCCAGACCGATCCGTTGCCCACCGAAGCCGCACCGCGCAGGTTCCAAAATGCGGCAATGACAACTACTGCAAGCTCAAGGAACAGGCCGCGATGGCCCTGCGTCAGCGAGGGCGCAATACGGGAGAGATACGAGACAAAGATTGTGGGATAAATCGCCATATCAAAGACAGAAGCGGAGAGCGACAACCATGCCTCCTGGAATCCCCAGAACGGTCCCATGGCTCGCCGCACCCAGGCATAAAAGCCGCCTTCTTCCGGCACGCTGCTGGCTAGTTCGCCGATCATCAGTGCGGTGGGCAGGCTCCACACAAAGGGCAGCAGAAAAAGCAGCAACAGCGCACGGCCGTACCCGGCAAAGCCGATAATGTCTTCAAGCCCATACGGGCCGCCGGAGACCATGAAGTAGGTCGCGGCCAGCAAGGACAGCATCCGCAGTTTGCGCGCAGGCTTGCCGCTAGCAGGTCGGGTGTTGTTTCTCATGGTCTTTGATGTCGAATGTACAGCGGCCAAGCCGTTGTTGTGCCACTGTGTGATGCACGCGTCACCGGAGGACCACACCGGCTGCCGGGGCGCGACCTTGTTCTGAGTGAGCGGAGTGGTTTCTGGTTAGTTCACGAGGTGCCCCTGTCCATGTGGCACCTCGTGAGTGCCATTCGATCAGTGGGGGCCGCGCTGCCACGCACGAAGATGCGTTAGTGGCAGTGCATCAGGACTGGATGCGACCTGCACGATTGTGCTGGCTGTGCATCGCCCGCGCAGTATAATTGAGTTGTTCTGCCGCTCAGGCGCCGCAAGCCATGAGCCGGAGCGCCGCGGAGGGTTGGCCGAGTGGCTGAAGGC
>CAXTFT010000101.1:10337-13323 GCA_964243585.1 uncultured Terriglobus sp. | reverse complement strand
GCCATGTGGGGCATGAAAACGAAGAAGCCAATCTCGCAGCAATGAATGCCATGCTGCAGACATCGGATGCCGAAGACTTCGAAAAAGCCGATTGGCTCGCAATCAGCCTGGCTTATCTCACCATTCTGGTCGAGGAACCTTCACTGAAAGATCGTAGTCACGCGCCCCCAGGTCTACTGAGCGAACTCCCAACATTAGCGAGAATGCACCTATTGCCTTGGGTTGCTTGCGCTCCGCGCTGGTGTGACGTTCGCTTTTATTACAGGACTGAACTGTTCGATCCGTTTGAGAAGTGCACCTTCAGATTCGAAGCTCGCGACGGAAACATTCGCCTTGCCTCTGCGCGCGTCGTTGAAGGTCCTAGAGTCCCCAGCAAGAAGAAGCGCACTAAATGACATCTAGGTAGCGTCCTTACTCCTGAGAAACGTCGTTCTCGTCAGATGTGTTCTCGACAAGTGCGAAATCGCCTACGCACTAATAGGCGGCGGACTGTTAACGATGCCATTCGCCATTGGTGACGATGCTCGGTCCCGGATCAATCTCTGAATAGTCTCCTTTGCGCATGAACGCAGTTCTCTATCAGCTTGGGTTGCGTAGGAAAACAACGTAGCCACGAAAGTACGGGTTGGACGTGAGGTTGGCAGGTGGTTGCCATTCGCCGCCCTGTAGAAGGCCGATGCGGAAGGGGATCTTTAGCCGGTCAAGGCGGGCAAGGTACTGTTCGTAGCCGGGGATGACGTGGCGCCCCTGGTAGATCTGCAGCACGACCTCATCAACTGCGCCTGCCAAGGCATCGAGGTCGCGCGGATCGCCCTGGCTGCTCCAATCGAGGAGGCCGGTGATGCTCAATTTGCAGTTTTGTGGCAAGCGGTCGCGGAGTCCTTCCAGGAACACGGCGTAGGTTTCGAGGTGGTGAGTGCGCGCGTCGAAATCGATCTGGATGCCCATGATGTGGTTGCCGGCCCGCTTCCATAGCGTGAGGTCTGCGAGTACTCGTTGGTAGAGCTCCGGAGACCAGTCGAGGGTTTCAACGCGCACGACCAACCACACGTCCGCGTGGCGCACGTGCGGCAAGGAAGGACGTTGTGAGACTAGGCTAGCGTGGCCCGGCCTGACTTCTGCGTCGAGCAGATAGACTGTACGGGCGCGGTTGAGCGCCGGTTGCGGCGCCACACCGGCCCAGAGCCAGAAGGCGTCGTAGTGGTTGGCATCAACCACCGAACTCTGCGCGTGTAACAGGCTCGCGCAGAGCAGCGGCCGGACGATCCAGCGAAGGGACCTACCAGTAATACTTGAGCTCATTTGCCCAACGTGTGCCCGCGTAATCACGCTTGAGCATGGTGAACCACGCTTTTCGCTGGACCTTCGAAACGTCTTTGCCGCCGCAGCCGTTATAACCCGAAGGCCCATAGCAGTTCACAGCGCGAAAGAGTGCGTACGCCCTCTCGTCGTTATTGGACTTGGGGTCTACGAGAACCGCGGAGTAAGTGTCCATGCGCACGTAGTTGCCGCGAGGAAAGAGTGAAGGCGTGCCGCCAAGTTCATCCGCAGTGACGGCGCTCGCTGCGGGATACATCACGTCCTGGTTCAGGCGCACGAAGTCTGCAAAGCACAAACGGGCGGTAGCGTTGTTAGGATCCTGTACCAACCGCTGCTCGCTGGCGCGAAGACCGGGACAAGGGAATTCGATTGAGGTTTTGCCGCGGAGGAAGATACCGAGCGGAGTGGCTGCGGGCTGTGCCTGGTCCGTCGAGAAATAGCTGTCAAGCGCGTCGAGCGCATAGTAGCCCTCGGTTGGCGCGGTGGGAGGAACGAGGGCAAGGTCCTTCAGGAAGTTTGCGTTTTCGCCAAGGGTCGCTTCCTTGTAGAGCAGGGTAAAGAGGGCGATGTCGCGTTCGCGTTGCGGGGCACTCGTGTTGTTTGCCTGGGTGCGAAGCAGATCGGCATCCGCCACGTTGGCGAGAAGTATCTGACGCAGGTACGGGTAGTGCACCGGCGAGTTCGCGGCGAACACGTTGCGTATTTGTCCGGCACGCTCCTCGTGAAACGCGATGGCCAGTTCGAGGGCTGGACGCTGGTAAGCGGCCTGAGCGCCGGGCAGCATCTGCATCCAGAAGCCAAGGGCGTTGCGGTCCTTCACGGCTTCCAGCGCCATGCCACGCAGGACCTGCCGGCTGAACTGAAGGTAGGTGAAGGACGCCTGGTGAGTCGCATCCGGGATCATGCGCAAGACCTCAGCAGGCTTGTTCTCCACGTAGAAGGCGTGCACGGCGAGGAGAAATTGATAGAGAGGTATCTGCGATGCGAACCATGGCTTTTGTTTTTCGAGGGCGGCTGTCGGGAGGAGATCTGTCTTTGCCTGCGTCGCCGGACCGGACGCAGCATCTGCAGGCGACCGCATGGCCTCGAGATCGAGCATGGCGAGCAAAAGAGGGTTCTGTGTGGAGTTCACCGAGCGTTCGACGGAAGTAGCGTCTGCTCCGATACCGGATGAATCTAAGGGTGTCGTGATCTTATTGTCAATCTCCTGGACCAAGTCAACGTCGCTGATGCTGCGTTCTACGGCGGGCAGCAGGAGAAGAGCGCCGTATTCCTGCTGCAGCCTGGCGGTGTCATGCGCGAGCCAGTAGCCACGGCGTTTGAGACCGCGAGCCGACTGCGCATAAGCGCCCTTTGGATACTGCTTCAGGTAACTATCGAGCGACACCTCGGCTTCTGTGACGATGGTGGCATCGGCTTGCCAGCCCTTATTGAAGGAGCCGTATTCATCAAACGCTCCAACCTGCGCGCGGTTGATGAGGCAACGGGCCACCATGTATGTGGCGGTCTCATGGACCCAGGCAGGCGGTGCGTTCTGTAGTGAGGTAAACGTTGTTGCTGCCTTGGTGTAATCAGTCTGCCAAAATGCCGCCGCAGCGCCGAGGTAGATAGCGAAGCCTTTCGCAGCTGTTGACTTCGCAGCTTGCTGTGCGGCGTTTACGGCGGC
>CAXTFT010000101.1:0-10327 GCA_964243585.1 uncultured Terriglobus sp. | reverse complement strand
CTTTGCGCGTATCAGCACGGGCGCGGGGTCGAAGCTTCTACGAAAAAGCCGAGATCCAAAGCCTAAGGAGCGGCGGCCGCAGTCGCTGCATCTGCGGGGCATCCGCCCTGCGTCTTGCTGCGAGCCCGCAGAAGCGCAGTCCGCTCCTCCGCGCCAATTGTGATCTCTGCCTGCAAGGCGCGGGTGAAGGGATCGTCCGTAGGCATGGGGCCGTCGCAAGGCGCGTGAGCGTCCTGCGTTACACCGGCGGGCGTGGATTTGGGCGCTTGCGGCACGAAGCGGTAAGAGAGCGTGTTCCAAAGGACGAGGGGCGCATCCTGTCGACCAAACGCGCCAGGCGGCGGTTTTTTGCCCTCCAGATCCGCGAGCATGAGCAGCAGATTGACGCGGGTGTCATTCGAGGGCGACAGGAAGGCCATGTTGGCGCAACCATCATAGCTCCGGTGGAGCAGGCGCCAGGCGGGGGAGCATCCGCTATCGCCGCTAGCAAAGGCTTGATGGCTAAGGGCTGTGACGGCGAACAGGGCGAGGATCGTGAAGGATAATTTTCGAGTGAAGCTCATGGGGAATTTGCTCGGATGCATATGGCACAGATTCCATATGCGCTGGACTACCTGATCGTGCCTTGTCGTCGTTCCTAGATTGTTCACGGCAGCGCGCTCTCGATATCAGTCTGTCCAAAATCACGCCCAACAAACAGGAGGCGACATGCATGTTCCTTGGCCACGTCATAGGCGAAGCAATCACCGAAATTGAGTCCAGCCGGGTGGAGACCCTTACCCCAGCGCTGATAAATTTCAGCAACACGGCATGCGGAAGCTGGTGTTACGCTCACGATCTCGAAGCCGAGCCCATCTACTAACCGGATTATCTCCCGACTGACATTTTTTCGACTCGCAACTATGAGAGCCTCCGCCAGAGTGCCGGCAGACAGAAGTAGGTCCTCATCTCCCTGCAAGAATTCTGTGCAAGCGTCGCCTTCGGGCTCTCCAAGTAGCACCGCCATGAGAGCGGACGTATCGACAGCGATCATCCGGGCAATCCATCTTGCAAATAAAGGAAGTCTTGACTGCTAGCGGACGGCTCTCCGGCAACTGCGTTCCTGGCAGCAGAAGCCTTGACATCACGTAACAACTCGCGACGAGTCACTCGACTTGGAACAGACTTAACTGGTACTAACCGAACAGCCGCGTGCCCATGGCGAGTGAGAATGACATCGTCACCCGCCTCAGCACGCTTGACCAAGTTCGTTAGCTGGCTTTTCGCATCTGTCACAGAGACCTGCATGTAGCCATTATGGACCAACGAGTGGTCCATAATGCAAAAAGCTTTATGTAGAAAATGGGTATACCCATCTGCGGCACCTAAGCGGCCCATTGCTGGAGAAAAGTCGGCTAAGAGCCCGTTCCGCCTGTCGCAATGGAGTCGATGGTCCTATGAGACGACCCCTTTGTCTAGCGTACGCCGTGAGTCAACTGGCCGTTCTGATGCAGTAAGACCGTGCTGATTTCTCCCTTCCCATCCGGCAAGAATTCCAGCTCGGCATCGAGGCCGGGCTGGTAGAAGCGCGCGTGCTCACCCCTGGTGCCCTGGTACTCACCCAGGTCCGAAGTAGTATGCGGACGAGATCGGTGAAAGACGCGACGCGAGTGCGCTCCTTCTTAAGTAGTGAGGCGGCGCCCACCGGAGGCGGCGCTGCTCTCAGGCCATCATCGGCGGTACTGCTGGTGGTGGGGCTGGAGGCGGAATTGAGCCCGCGAGCGGCGGTGCGCTTCCAAGCTTGATCTTTCACAGCCAGGAACGGAGGCGGGTCGCGGACCAGGACTCAATAGCCGTTCCGAAGGAGGAACTGGCACCATCCGAATTACTCAGACCATCAATGTTCGATATCGAGGGCCTCAAGCTGGGCATAATCGCCGAACAAGCCTCCGCTGCACAGGCCGGTTGCACCCAAGGGTCGATGCTAGTTCCTTGTTCAGGCGTATGGTCGCGCCGGTTTTCTTGTGGCAGCTTTTCGACAGGCCGCGCATCACTGTTCTTCGTTCATTCAACGCCTGTTAACACGTAAGAAAGAACATAGCGGAGACCTGCCAGATTGCCAAGCCATTTCTGGTTTTTGAAAGGGTGCTCTCCACGTGAATCGCTTCAGGCTGTCTCCTGCCGGTATCGCCCTTTCGGCGGTATTGCTGAACACTTCTGTGTATGTTGCGCACGCCCAGTCCACCGGCAGTCTGCGGGGCACGCTGCGTGATGCGTCAGGCGCGGTGGTGCCCTACGCTCGCATCGAGATCCTAAGTGTGGAAACGGGCCTGCTACGCACAGCAGAGTCAGACGGCATAGGCGAATACGCCGCGGCCTCGCTGCCGCCCGGCACTTACACCGTGACGGTGCATGCGAACGGTATGGCTGATGTGCGGCAGGAGCGTGTAGTCGTTTCCGTGGGGCGCGACGTGCCGCTGAACTTCAGCCTGAAGGTTGCGGAGGCCACTACGACGGTGGTTGTGAATGCCGGCGAATCGACAGCGCTGGATGTCACCTCGGCTGCACAGAGCCAGACGCTGACGCCGACCATGGTGCAGGAGGTGCCGCTGAACGGGCGTCACTTCATTGACCTGTTTCCGCTGGTTGCGGGCACGGTGACACCGCCCGCAACGGGGAGCCTGTCGGCGCCCACGCGCGGCACTGGAGCCAGCGGATTTAACTCCGCCGGCTATCGCGAAGACATGACGAACCTGATGATCAACGGGATCGCCCACACAGATCTTCAGCAGAACCAGATCGCCTTCCAGCCGACAATCAACATCGTAAGCGAGTTCAAGGTCGACAACTCCGTACCGAATGCGGAGTACGGCCGCTCTGCAGGCGTAATTGTGAACGTCGCCACGCACACGGGCACCAACAGCCTGCACGGCGAGGTGTTCGAGTTTGTTCGCAACAACTGGTTCGACGCGCGCAATTTCTTCAATCCCAAAAGCGTGACAATGTCGCCCTTCAAGCGCAACCAGTTTGGCGCTTCCCTGGGCGGGCCGCTGTGGAAGAACCACACCTTCGCCTTTGTGACGTATGAGGGGCTGCGGCAGCGCCAGGGTGTCACGATCAACAGCGGCGTACTGACCGCGGCGCAGCGTGTGACAGCAGACCCTACGTTGCAAAAGCTGATTGCACTCATTCCGCAGGCCAACAATGCGACAGGCACGGCGTTCGTAGGCTCGGCTTCAGCGCCCGTAAACATCAATCAGTGGTCCGCGAACCTGAGCCACAGCTTCAGCGCAGCCGATACCTTAAATGGCTTCTATGTTTTTCAGACGGATAAGCGCAGCGAGCCGACACTGCAGGGCGACACCGTACCTGGGTTTGGCGATCAGCGCTACTTCCGCCGCCAGCTCATTGCGCTGAATGAAACGCATACCTTCTCGCCGAGCGTCGTGAACGAGGCACGCTTCGGCATCAGCCGCCTGCGACCGAACTATCTGCCCGCGTTTCAAGCAAATCCGCTGGATTACGGCATAAACGATGGCATCACGCTGCCGGTCGGCCTGCCGCAAATCACCATAACGTCCATCGCGCTGACGATCGGCGGCCCATCGGCGTACCCGCAGTATCGTGGTGACACGACAGCCGTGCTGAACGACACGCTGAGCATATTAAAGGGCCGTCATTACATCAAGGTAGGTGGTGAGTACCGCCGCTTCATTTCGTCGAACACCACGGGCAACACGGGCCGCTTCACCTTTGCGACACCCGCGGCATTTCTTGCGGAGCAGGCGAATGCTTTTAGCGTGACACAGGGCTTTCCGGCGGCGCGTATTTTTACGAATGCCATCAATGGCTTTGCGCAGGATGCCTTCAAGCTGACGGGCCACTTCACCCTGAACGCAGGCGTTCGCTTTGAGTGGAACGGCACGCCGACCGAGGGCGCCAATCGCTTCGTTGCGTTTGATCCGGCAACCGGACGGTTGGTGCCGGTTGGTGGCAATAGCGGGTACGGCGGTTTATACAACCAGCAGTTCCACGTGGAGCCTCGGATCGGCTTCATTGACGATGTGTTCGGCAACAATAAGGCTGTGCTGCGCGGTGGCTTTGCCATCCAGGCGGAACAGCCCATCACAAATCCCCTGATCACACTTGCGGCAAACCCGCCCAACGCGACTCCGCTGAGTTTTACTTCCACGGCGACGACGCCCTTCGTGAGCTTCCAAAACGCTGTGAGTGTTGCGGGCATGTCGACGCTTGCACCCTCCACCACGCCGAAGTCGTTGAAGGACGCGTATACCGAAAACTACAACCTGAACCTGCAGGTAGCCGTGACTCCCTCGATCACGGCGCAGGTGGGTTACTACGGCCTGGTGGCGCGGCACCTGCGGCTGACGCGGAACATCAACCAGCCGAATGGCACCGTCAGGCCCTTCGCCACGGTCGCTGCAAGCAGCAGCATCGCGCCGGGCCGGGCGCTGGGCAACATCACCAACTACGACAGCGACGGTGTATCGAACTACAACTCACTGTGGCTGGTCCTGACCAAGCAGATGCGGCACGGTCTGCAGTTCAACACGTCGTACGTGTACGGCAAGTCGCTTGACCTGAACTCGCTGAGTACGCAAGGCGTGGTTCTGCCGAACAGTTACAATCCAGCTTCCAATTACGGTCCGTCAGACTTTGATGTGCGTCATCGTTTCGTGTTCAGCGGCGTGTACACGCTGCCGATCCGCGGGAACTTTCTGCTAACGGGTTGGCAGCTTGCGAACACTGTGCAGCTACAGACCGGCAATCCCTTCTCAGTGACGACGAACCAGACGACTAACGGCACCGCAGGCACGCTGCGCGCGAACCTGTCCGGGCAGGTGGCAACGCAGCGGACATCCCTGCCGAATGGGTCGGTGCAGTACCTCCCGCAGAGCCTCTGCTTTGCAGCGACTGCCGGTTGCAACTTCTCCATTCCGAGCGGTCTCGTCTCTACGCAGGGTCGCGGCATGTTCTTGGGACCGGGCTTCGAGAACACGGACGTATCGTTGTCGAAGTTCTTCCCGGTCTATCGTGAAGCGCGTCTGCAGTTCCGCGCAGACGCCTTCAACCTGCTGAACCACCCGAACCTGGGGCAGCCCTCTGCGCAGGTAGTCACCAGCGGCACCACGGTTACGTCGGGCACCTTCGGGCAGATCACGGCAACGCGCTTTCCCACGGGTGACTCCGGATCGTCGCGGCAACTACAGCTTTCGTTGAAACTACAGTTTTAGGAAAGAATCCGAGATGAATCGTCGCGATGTTCTTCGTTCGCTCGCCCTGGCCGGTACGTGCGGCCCGCTTGCGATCAAGCAGATGGTAGCTGCGCCGCAGCAGGTACGCGCTGAGAGCTTCCGCTTCCTCTTCTTTACCGACACGCACATTCAGCCAGAGTTGAATGCGGCGCAAGGCTGCCGCATGGCCTTCGCTCGCATGGCGCAGGAACGAGTGGACTTTGCCATTTGTGGTGGGGACCTGATCTTCGACGGGCTTGCTGTCGGGCACCAGCGTGCCGACGTGCAGTGGGACCTGTACCACCAGACCAGCGCGGAGCTGCACGTGCCTGTGCACTACACCATCGGCAATCACGACATCTTTGGGCTGTCGCCCAAGAGTGGTATCGCCACCAACGATCCAGAGTATGGCCGCAAAGCCTTCCAGGACCGCTTCGGCAGCACGCACTACTCGTTTAAGCACAAGGGCTGGCACTTCGTCGTTTTGGACTCCATAGGTCTGCAGGACAGTCGCACATACATCGGACAGATAGGACCGGAGCAGATTGAATGGTTAAAGGCAGATCTGGCGAAGCTGCCGCTGCATCAGCCGGTGATCGTGATCACCCACGTACCGCTGATTACGGCTGCGGTGAATTACGTCAGTCGCGCCGAATGGAAAGAGAAGACCGCCAACGTGGGCGCACTGGTCGATACGCTGATGGTGACAGACGCGGCAGAGGTCATCGATGTGCTGTTGCCGTACAACGTGCGGGTGGTGCTGCAGGGCCACACCCATGTGAATGAAGACATCCGATTTCGTGGCTTGCGTTTCGTGACCAGCGGAGCAGTCAGCGGAAATTGGTGGCGTGGCGTCCGCGCGGGAAGTGCAGAAGGCTACTCCGTGATGACAGTTACGCAAGACGGCGGCGTGGAGCAACGTTACTCGCCTTATGGCTTTACAGCCGTCGTAGGCTAGGATGCTCCGCTATTCTCCTCACGATCGACTAAGCTACGTGCTCAGTTGAGCAAGTGGTCGCAGGATCGTCTCCCACCTCAGATGAAGCTTGTGTGCAGTGGAAGGCACAACACCCGCGTGGAGAGCAACAATCCAGCGTGGACGGTTATCACTCAGTATCAGATAGGTCGTTTCCCTTGGTCAGCCGCAACTTTAGCACTCTCGGTAGAGAGTGCGCGCGTCTCCGCCACCGCTACCGACGTGGTAGTCCGTTGACCCACTCTGGCAGGTCGCGCGCGTTCTTAACTTCACCGCAGCTTCATGTCCCGGTTACCAACCGTTCAAGTGCATACCATAGCGTTCCTGACAGCAGCCCCACAATTCAGGAGCAACGATATGAAGCGTTTCATCGTGACGTCTCTCGCATTGGCATGCGTATGCCTTTGCACCGATTTATCCAAGGCCCAGCGGTCCCTTCGCGAAACCACAAATCAGGATCGCACCGACGCTCTTCGTGCCGCTATCCAAGGCGGACGCGCCAAGCACGTGATCCTCTTTCTGGGTGACGGTATGGGTGACTCGGAATTACCATCGCGCGCAATTACCGCCTCGGACCCAATGGCCGTCTTGCCATGGACGCCCTGCCGCTTACCGGTGCTTACACCACGTAAGCCCTACAGGAAACAAACCCTGATGTCCCGAACTTCGTAACCGATTCTGCCGCGTCCGGTACAGGCTGGGCAACAGGCGTGAAGACCAGCAATGGTCGCATCTCGACTGTGGCCTCCTCTACAAATGCGGCGCCGCTGACCACCATCCTAGAACTTGCCCAGCGCGCGGGCTTTGCCACAGGAGACATCACCACTGCCGACCTGACGGACGCTACACCTGCCGTGCTGGCGTCGCACGCGAACGACCGCGGCTGTTACGGACCAGCCGACATGCGCAACTGCGCCGTGTACAAAAAGGCTGCAGGGGGACCGGGCTCGATTGCCGAATAGGAATGGGCCTCTTCGCACCCATCAACATGGATCTTGAATATGGTGGCACTATTGCGCAGCCTTACCCGGCAGCGGTCCACAGGGTTGCACTGAGGGTGTCCGGCCCACCAATCAACCCAGCCTGGAAGACATGACCAAGCGCGCTCTGTTCCTCCTGGATCAGTCCACCAAGGGCAAACAGACGGGCTTCTTCCTCCAGGTGGAAGGCGCATCAATTGACAAGCAGGATCACGTGTCGAGCCCGTGCCAGCAGATCGGTGAGACGATTGCGTTCGATGCTGCTATCGCTGCCGGGCTGGAATATGCTCGACAGAACCCCGACACGCTGATCGTGGTCACTGCTGACCATGGACACACATCGCAGATCATCGATCCGCCCACCTCTGCCGCTCAGCCTGGTGCGTATAGCTACATCCGTACCGCCAACAACGGCGCCATGACTATTTCATACGCCACGCAGCCCGTGGGCGCATCGCAAAGCCACACGGGTACGCAGGTACGCATCGCGGCGCAAGGTCCGCAGGCCGCGAACGTACTAGGTGTCACAAACCAGACGGAACTGTTCTACCTGCTAGGCCGCGCGCTAGGCGTCACCCAGTAGTTCATGTCGAGGGTGAAAGCAAAAAAGGTCCTCCAAGTGGAGGGCCTTTTTACCTTCGTTCCTCTCGATAAGAGACGTGTTTAGTGATCTTCTGCAAATCTGTGATGCAGGTGAGGTCTTTTAGCTCAAGTTGAGCTACATGGATCTGGCGGTCGCTCATCTGCCGTGACCTCCGGAGCGACACCAACCTGAACGCCCAATGCTTCAGTCGCCGTGAAACCGTCTGGTGTCCAGATCAGCGAAGGCATTCAACAATGCTCATCTGCCTGGCCGGGTCGGCAGAAGCTCTGGCGGGGATCGAGTCCGCCCGCAGAGATACCGCGACAGGTGCTGTGGTGTCCGGCAACGTGGACTTAGAGTCGTCGCGTAACGGCAAGCCGGACGGCTCGTTGCGACAAAAAAGACGCCTATTCTTCACTTCACGAAAAGATTGAAGAGGAAGAACAACCCTCCAGACAGTAAGGCCGAAGCGGGCAGCGTGAACACCCACGCTATGGCGATGTTGCGCAGCGTGCTTGCCTGCAGACCGTTTCCGTTGGCTGTCATAGTGCCCGCCACGCCGGAGGAGAGCACATGGGTGGTCGACACCGGCAGGCCAAAGCCGTCCGCGCCAAGGATGGTCGTCATCGCTACCAACTCTGCAGATAGACCTTGCGCATACGTCAGGTGGGTCTTGCCAATGCGCTCGCCCACGGTCACCACGATTCGCTTCCAGCCGATCATGGTTCCAAGTGAAAGCGCCAACGCAACTGCCACCTTCACCCATGAGGGAACGTACTTCGTCGACTTGTCCAGAAAGCCTTTGTAGTTCACAAGGGGTGCCACGTCCGCATCGCTCATCTTTGGACCGTACTTCGGAAGCAGCCGCATGCTCTCGCTGACCAGGTACATTTGGTTCCGCACGTTGGCCTGCATATCCTGAGGTACGTTGCCCAGGGATCCGTAGCTTACGGCTTCATCGCGAATGACGATCACCATCTGACGCAATGCGGACATGGTGACGGGCAGAAAGCTGTGAGTAGAGACGAAGTGCTCCAGTTCCAGACCCGCGTCTGCGCTCGGTTGCTCCTGCGGCGCGTATTTGCTCATAGCCCCGGCCACCTGCGTGGAGACTGCGGCAAAGGTCTGTACGGAGCCGCGATCGACGGCGTGGTTCAGAGCGTACGCAGTGGGTACCGTGCCGACCAGCACCAGCATGATCAGGCCCATGCCCTTTTGCCCGTCGTTGGAGCCGTGCGCAAGGGACACGCCTGTACAAGTAAGAATAAGCAACGCACGAATGTAGAACGGCGGCGGCTCTTCGCCCTCAGGCGCCTTGTACAGCCGTTCATCTTTGAGAAGGTGCTTGAGCGCAAAGAACAGGGCTGCTCCCAGCGTGAAACCAATCAAGGGCGAGAAGACAAGTGCTTCAAACACCTTCAGTACCTGCTCCCAATCCACGCCGGATTCCCATGCGTGGCCGCTCATCACCGCGTTCGCCAGACTAACGCCGAGGATCGAGCCGATCATGGTGTGCGATGAGGACACCGGCAGCCCCCGCCACCACGTGGCAAGGTTCCAGACAACGGCGGCCACCAGCAGCGCAAAAATCATCGTGAAGCCTGATCCGCGCGATACCCGCAGGATCAATTCAATGGGCAAAATGGCGACAATGGAGAAAGCTACTGCGCCCGAGCTGAAGATGACGCCAACGAAGTTCCAGAAGCCGGACCAGATGACTGCGACGTGCGGCTCCAACGAGTGCGTGTAGATGACTGTGGCGACGGCATTTGCCGTGTCGTGAAAGCCATTTACAAACTCAAAGCCAAGTGCGATCAACAGCGCCAGCCCAAGTAGCACATAGGGAAAAACCGACGCCTGGTGCACGCTGGAAAGATCTTTGGAGAGCCGCGTAAGTATGAATGCGGTGCCGCCAACCAGCAGCACAGAAAATATTGCAACAGCCCACCTGGCCGCGGGCTTGTCTTTCAGACTAGCGTCCAGCAAAGATTTGTTTTCGGCACCCTTTGCATGGGCGTCCGGTTCACTGGCGACGGCGGGTACACGTTCCAGGGCGGGCGCCGCGTCTGCCAGAGGGCGGCGTAGACGACGTCCGGGCGCCCCGGCTTGAACACCAGGTCGATGGCGCCGGTGTCAGTATCCTTGAACAGGGTCCTCGACCAAGTGCGGCCGCCGTCCGCCGAGCGGAACACGCCGCGCTCCGCGTTGGGGCCGTAGGGGTGGCCGAGCGCCGCCACCAGCACAGTGTCCGAGTTGCGGGGGTCCACCAGCACCTTGCCGATCTGCTGGGTGTCCGACAGCCCCGCCGCCGCCCAGTTCCTTCCGCCGTCGACGGACCTGAACATGCCCATGCCCTGGGCGATGTCCGAGCGCATGTCGGCCTCGCCCGTGCCCACGTAGAGGGTCCCCGGGTTCGAGGGGGCCACGGCCAGCGCGCCGACGGAGCCGACAGGGACGGCGTCGAAGATCGGCTCCCAGGTCCGGCCGGCGTCGTGGGTCTCCCACACCCCGCCGTTCACCGCGCCGAAGTAGAAGCTGAGCGGATCGTCGGGCG
>CAXTFT010000100.1:0-13404 GCA_964243585.1 uncultured Terriglobus sp. | reverse complement strand
TCCTGTACCAACCTTTCAAGGGTTTGTTTCGCCACCTCCTAAGGGCTACCCTCTTATGTGTTCTAAGGGCTATGCACTGCGGACAAACGAACGCTACATACCTGTCGAGAAATACCTCCGCACCACCTACCGCCCTGACAGGGATTACGTAGATGGTCACCTGGAGATCCGAAACATGGGCGATTGGGATCACAGCCGCTTGCAGGGTGCCTTGCTTACCTACCTGAGTAATCGCTCTCGCGAGTGGGGTATCTACGCGGTCGCGGAGTGCCGCCTGCAGGTCAAGCCAGATAACTTCCGCATACCGGACATCATGGTACTGAGCCGGGACAAAAAGCCGGAGCCTATTATCCGTGAAGCCCCCTTGCTCTGCATCGAGGTCCTGTCGCCAGACGATACCGTGAAACGAATCATGTACCGCGTAGAAGACTATGTTGCTATGGGAGTGAAAGAGGTGTGGGTATTGGACCCGAAGCGTTCGGAAGTGTTGATCGTTTCTGGTGGCGCCAGTCGTTGGGTGGACACTCGCGTTTTGACGATAGAAAGTACACCGATCCGGGTGGACCTGGATGAGATTGCCGCGGACCTGGCGGACTGATTAAAACGATCAGAAACAGCAAAGACCCGCAGCAGCGGGTCTTTGCTGTTTCTGAGAGGAACTTAGACCGAGAAGGATGATCCGCATCCGCAGGTGCTCTTTACCTGGGGGTTCTCGAACTTGAAGCCTGCGGCCTCGAGCGTCTCAACATAATCCACAATGCAGCCGTTCAGGTACATCGCACTGGTTGCATCAACGAAGACCTTCAGGTCGTCGAAGCGAACGACTTTGTCCATCATGCCCTGCTGGTTCTCGAACGACATGGAGTACTGAAAGCCGGAGCAGCCGCCACCTACTACGCCGATGCGCAGGCCGGCAGGTAAGGGGTCCTGCGTCGCCATAATCTCCTTGACCTTTGCCTGCGCAGACGCGGTCAAATTCACCGGCTGGGTAGGCGCGGCATTCACAACCTCAACAGCGGGAGGCGCAGTGACGATCTCGGGAGTGGAAACGGCAGTAGCCATGGTGGTATCTCCTAGAAGCTCAACCTCAGTGTAAGCGTCTTGTGAACGCCGATCAAGCCGGTCCCACATTCGATGCAGCACCAGTCATTCCCGGTTCGGGTCGCAAGCAAAAAGCAAAAGGGGTGCGGCTGCAATCCACACCCCTTTGCGATCGCCCGGTGCTTTACTTGCTCTTCACCGCGATCACTTCGATTTCAAGCAGGTACCCGGGCGCAACCAGGCCTGCCACCTGGAAGGCGGACCGAGCGGGCTTGTTGGGCTGGGCAGCCGTACCGAAGAACTGCGTAAAGCTCGCCTGCAGGCCAGGAAAGTCGATCTTGCCCAGCTTGGGGTCGGCTGCCATGAAGACGGTGACCTTGACGACGTCTTTCATGTCGAGACCCTGCTCCTTCAGGATCGCCTGCACCTTGTTCAGGATGCTGGCGGTCTGCGTCTTCGTGTCGCCGTACTCGGCAGGCGTGCCCTTTGCCGCGTCGGCGGGTGTGACCGGGCTTGCCAGCTGACCGCTCACGTACAGTGTGTCGCCTGCCCACACGGCCGTTGCGATAGGCGACTTTTCCGTCTGAATGTGCTTTACCGTAACCTGCGCGTGCGACGCATTGACCAGCATGGACGCAACACATGCCGCCGAGAGTAAGCTTGCCTTCAACTTCATCGATTTCCCCTTGCTGCTACGTTCTATGCTTCTACGGGCTGGTGGTCGCCGCCGAGTTTAGCGACCTTAACCTGGTCGCAGATCATCTGCACGGCGCGCTTGCCGCTGACTGCCGCGCCCTCTTGCCAGCCCACGATATGGGTGGTGTGGTCACCGGCGAAGAAGATCGGGCCGTCGGGCTGCAGCAATGTCTTATAACCCACGTCGCCCCCGCCGTAGCCGCGGATCCACGAGCCCTCGTTGTAGGGGATGTGACGCCACATGCAAATCAGCGGCTTGGTGAGTTCCTTGCTGTTGCCGGGATGGATTTTCTCAAGCTGCTTGCGGGCAGTGTCAAACTTTTCTTGCATGCTCATCTTGTCCCAGCCCCAGTTCATCTCGTCCTCGTAGCCGGTGACGAGAATGCCTTTGGGCGAGAGCAGCTTGGCAGACGGGTACCAAATGACCGTCGTTGGACCCGGTGCGCGGAAGGAGAGGCCGCCATAGATTTGGTAATCCTGCTCCCAGAAGCGGCGCGACTCCCATGCCAGCTTGTAGCTGCTGGCGTAGGTGGCTCCATTGATCGACGCCATGTACGGCGCGGAAAGGTCGGACTTCATCTTCCTGATCTGGGTCAACGGCATGCAATTGACCATGTAGTCGGCTTTGATCGTCTTTTCGACGCCGCGATGCTTATAGATGACTTCCACACCCTTGTTCGCGCCGGTTCGCTTGAAGGAAGAGATGGGCGCGTCGTAGACAATGGTCTTCGTCTTTTCCAGCTGAGCGGCAAAGGCGTACGGGATGCGGTCCATGCCGCCGACAGGCTGCATCATGGTTGCCTGCCAGTCCCATGCCTCCTCGTACAGAATGCCTGCCCAAAAGTTGGCATCGAGCAGCGCGTGCATGTCCATCGGCTCCTGATTGATGGCGACCTGCTCGGCGGCACCGGGATACTGCTTGAACCCTGCGCGGTCCGAGCCGTGGTACCTGCTGTCCAGGCCCAGCGGTCCGTAGGTGCGCAGGAATGACAGCATGCGATCCTTGTCTTCCTTGGAGAGGTCCTGGTCGAGCGATCCGCCCTTGATGGCCTTGGCCAGCAGTTCGCTGACATGACCGCGGGTATCGTTCAGTGCCTTGCGCTGCACCACCGGCGCGCCGCCGTTTGCCGTGTCGTTCTGCAGAATCGTCGAGCGCGAGGTGTTGATTTCAACCTCAAGCGGCACATTGAGTTCGCGGCAGTAATTCAGGATGGTGGTGTGGACAGATGGCAGGCGGCCTGGACCCAGATTCTGGTAGTTGCCTTCTTCCCAGGTACAGGTCTGCTTTGTGCCGTCGGTGAACTCGACCACCGTGCCGTTCCGTGCACTGTGATTACGTCCACCTGGCCGCGTGCGGGCTTCCAGCAAAGTCACGGTGTAGCCAAGCTTCTTTAATTCATATGCCGTGACCAGGCCGGAGATACCGCCGCCCGCCACTACCACGCTGACACCTTTACCCGCACCCGGCGCCGCAGCGATGGGCGCTGCTTCCATGGCTTTCATGGGGAACATGCCCAGCGCCTGCATGGTCGCGAACGTGGCGGAATAACCGCCGGCCTGCCCAACACGTGTGAGGAAATTACGACGGGTCATCGACATCGAAGAACTGGCTCCTTGATACTTACGCCGAGCGACCTGAGCTGCTGCGGCTGTGACAGTAACGGCAAGAACACGAACGTGGATGCGGAGGAGCGCGTGCGGTGAGCACGGCTTCCGGCTTCAGTTGTCAGGGTGCGAGAATAGTATGACATGCCATGCCGTACCAACCGTCTCTCAAACACAAAAAGCTTCGGAAAAGTGCTGTGGTACTCATCCGAGCAAATCAGATCAGCTGCTTAGGAAAGAAAACGATCCGTCGAGAGCGTGAGCCACCCCAGGTTTTCAGCGTTTGTGACAAATGCCCGTTGACCTATGTCAGTAGAGAGCGGAATTCATACCACATCAGCCAAGAGGTGCGCTGGCTTGCACGGGCGGCGGCGTCTTGTATACGTAACGTGTCAGCAGCAAATTCTGCACCGGCTTTTCGACCAGCCGGAATGCGGCGTAGGCAAACCCCAGCATCACCGCGTAGGAGAACCACGGGTCGAAGCGCTCCACGTGCAGGTGCTCCGGAATGTGGAACTCATGCAGCGCAATCCACGTGTTGAAGTGCAGCAAGTACAGGCAAAGACTGGCCCGGCCAAACGCTCCTATTGGACCCCACGCGAGCGCGCGCGTGATCCAATGCGTGCCTGTAAGGCCAAAGACCAGCGTGGCGAACAGCGGCGTGATCAGCCCGCCATGCAACAGCACATAAGGCAGATGCGGCACGGCGAAGTAGAAAATGCAAAGCACAATGACAATGGATGTCAGCGCAAGCCACATCTTTATTCGGTTCGAGACCTCAACCGCGCCGTGCAGTCTGCCCAGCGTGATGCCTGCCAGAAAGATGGGCAGGAACGGCAGGGGCGTGTACTTCAAGGCACGCAGCCAGTAAGCCGAGGAGTAACGATCGATGTTCTGCAGTCCATCCGGATTCAGCAGCAGGTATAGGCCCGGCAGCACAAGCTCCCACACCCAGAACGCAGCGAACAGCAGTAGCAGCTTCCTCGGCTCGCGCGGCCACCATTTCATCCGGATAAGGAACGGAAAAGAAAGGTAAAGCATTGCTTCCGTGGCGAGCGTCCATGCGACCGTGTTCCAGAACGTTGCAAGGATCGGACTCCAGCCCTGCAGCAAAAAAGGTGTCAACAGCAGGCCGCGCAAGAACTCCGCATGCGGCCTTGCCAGCCATTCTGAATGCAGCATGGCCAACGACACGATCAATGAGAGCATGTAGACCGGGTAGAGCCGCGACAACCGCGCTGCGTAAAAGCGACCGGGCCGCAAGGTATCCGAACGATGCGCATAGTTATAGGCAAGCACAAAGCCGGAGATCAGCAGGAAGAAGCTGATGTAGGTAAAGCCTGCTTCAATCACCGGCCGTATGTAAGCTGCATGCGGTGGCGTGAAATGAAAAAACATGATGCCGAGCGCCAGGAACGTCCGTACGCCGGTCAGGCCGGGCAGCGGCGGTTTGCGCTCTGGTATGGCGACGCTTGCGACTTGTTCAGCCATCTAGGAAGTGACGAGCGTGCCCAGCTTTTCGCCGCCGGCAACGCGAACAATATTGCCCTGTTCGCGCATGGAAAAGATAATCATTGGCATGCGATTGTCATTACAAAGGGAGACAGCAGAGGTGTCCATGACCCGCAGGTTCTGCCGGATAATGTCCATGTAAGTCACGGTCTCAAACTTCGTTGCGTTTGGATCCTTCTTCGGATCAGCGGTATAGATACCGTCGACCGAGGTGGCCTTCAGCAGAACGTCGGCGCGAATTTCCATGGCTCGAAGTGCCGCCGCGGTATCGGTCGAAAAGTAGGGATTGCCGGTACCGGCACCGAAGATCACCACACGCCCTTTCTCAAGGTGGCGGATGGCACGCCGGCGGATATAAGGCTCTGCAACCTCATGCATCTCGATGGCGCTCATAACCCGGCATTGCAGGCCAGATTTTTCAATGGCGTCCTGCATGGCAATGGCGTTGATCACGGTAGACAGCATGCCCATGTGGTCCGCTGCAACACGGTCCATGTGGATAGCCTGCTCTGCCACGCCACGAAAGAAGTTGCCACCGCCAACCACAACGCCGACCTGGCAGCCGCTTTGCGCAAGCTCGACGATTTCAGAAGCTACACGGCTTACAAACACCGCGTCGATACCGAAGCCCCTGCCAGCGGCCAAGGCTTCACCGGAAATTTTTAGAAGAACGCGCTTGTACATGCCGTGTCACAGTATCGCACGCACGGTTGGGGCACCTCTTGCGGCAAGGTACAGGCTCTATGCCTTTTGCAGGAAACTCTCCTTCAGCTTGCGGCTGCCACCCACTGCAAAGCGCACCAGCAACGTATCCCCATTGATATCCTGCACAACGCCTTTGCCAAACCGGCCATGCGCCACTGTGTCGCCGGCGGCAAACGTGGAGGGAGTCAGGCTTGGCAGCGTCTCGGGCGAGGTGGTGACGATCGATCCGGAGATGGTCTCGATGCGGGTGACACCGCCCTGCTCTTCGGCGGCATGCAGCGGTGTTACGCTTACCTGATCGTGAGGGTTGATGCAGTTATCGCAATTTCCGCAGGGCTCACCCACGGGCTCGTTGAAGTAGCTACGGAAGACCTGGCGACGGCACTGCACCGTCTCCGCGTAATGCATCATTTCGTCGAGGCGGCTGCGATCGTGCTGCATCCGTTCCCGATAAGCGGCGAGTAATCCTTCGAGCTGTTCGTCATCCACGATCAGAGCGTCCGTCCGCAGATAACCTTCGGGCCGGCAAAGCGCAAGCCCCGTGTCACGCAGCAGGTACAGCAGAACCTCAGCACGCTTTTGACTAACCTCAGTGATCTTGGCAAGTTCAGCGGCGCGGATCGGTTCGTCAACAGGCAGCGCCTCCAGCACCTTGCCCAACTCTTCCGGGCGGGGATAGCGGCCCGCGGAAAAGAAGCTTTGGATGCGCCTGTCTTCCAGCCGGAAGAGGAGTACCGCCTTGGATGGTTTGCCGTCGCGTCCGCCGCGGCCTGCCTCCTGGTAGTACGTCTCCAGCGAGTCGGGAAATTCGTAATGGTAAACATAGCGAATGTCCGGCTTGTCGATGCCAAGGCCGAATGCCTTGGTCGCAATCATGACGCGGTAGCGGTCATGCATAAAGTCATCCAGCGCGTGCTGTCGCTCTTTGGGCGTCAGCTTGCCATGGTAGTGACCCACCGCAATGCCTGCCGAAGTGAACCTCTCGTGCAGTTCGTTTGCGCTGCGAACTGATGCCGTGTACACAATGCCGCTTCCCGGTTCGTCCGCGATCATCTGTGTCAGCCGGGCCAGCTTTGCATCGTTATTGACTGTTGCGTGTACGGCGAAGTACAGGTTGGTGCGCTCGGTACCTGCGCTGATGATGTTCGCATCCGCAGCGTCCAAGTCGTGCAGTATATCGTGTGTCACTTCCGCCGTTGCGGTCGCGGTCAGCGCCAACACGGGCGGGTTGCCAAGCTCGGCACGCGCATAGCGCAGGCCCAGATAGGCCGGGCGAAAGTCGTGGCCCCACTGTGACAGCACATGCGCTTCGTCCACCACAAACAACGAAACGCCAACCTCTTTCAACTGCTCAAGGAAATCACGATTCTCCAATCGCTCTGGCGTTACGTACAACAGCTTTGCGCCGCCGCGACGGATTGCGTCGGACGCGTGCAGCAGTTGTTTCCGGCTCAATGTTGAGTCTACTTTTTCGGCGGTGATGTCAGCTTCGTCCGCTCGACGCTGCTGGTCCTGCATTAGGGCAATCAACGGCGAGATCACGATGACCGGCTTCGCCAGCACAAGTGCGGCAAGCTGATAGGTGAGCGACTTACCCGCGCCCGTGGGCATGATGCCGAGGGTATTGCGGCCCTCCAGAACAGACTGCAGTACTGCTTTTTGGCAGGAACGAAAGCCACTTACGCCAAAGCGCCTCTTTGCCTCATGCTGCAGGCGTGTCCAGGGAATGTGTGCCGTGTGCTCTGCGCCGCTTCTGCGTGCCGGTGGCTTGTGATGCGCATGCGTTGCTGTTTTCTTTGCTGCTGTCGTAACCTTCATGACCAGACGTGAGATGCTGACCAGGCGCAAGGTTGGCCCTGCCATTCAGCACCCCACGTCATTCTCAAAAGACAGAACGGCTATGTACGACGCGATAAAAACGCATCGGCTGTGCGTAACGATAACGCCATGATCGTCAGCGCAGGGTTGGCGGCAAGTGACGTGGGGAAAACTGAGTTGTCGACCACAAACAAGTTCTGAACGTCCCAGCTGCGGCCATACGGACCGATGACCGAAGACCCGGCATCCGAGCCCATGCGACACGAGCCGACGGTGTGCGCGGTACGCTGCGAACTCCACAGATCCTTGCCGCCGGCAGCCATCAGGATGCGCCGCATGTTGCCTTCCGCATGGTCGCTCATCCTCTTTTCGTTCTCGCTTAGCGAGAAAGTGATAAGTGGCTTGGGCAGGCCACGCTGATCTTTTTCATCGGAGAGAGTCACGCGGTTGTCTGCCACCGGTAACGTGTCGCCGTTCATGCCGATGCCCGCAACCTTGTTGTACTGCATTAGATAATCGACCAGCGCCTGACCCACCAGGTTGCGGCCCTTGACGACCTGTTCCCCCCAAGCCAGGGGCAGAGTGCCGTAACTCTGCAGCAGATAACCCCCTGCGTAATCGGCATTCTTTGCTCGCATGAAGTCTTCCGTGATGAGTGAGGCAGGAAAGCCCTTGTAGGGTCGCGTCTCTGCGTTCATGGTGGCCCAGACCTGCGTCGAGATGTGCGCCATAAAGTTACGGCCTACCATGCCGCTGGAGTTCGCAATGTCCCAGTGCAGCAACTGTCGCGGGGTCTCGACACCCCCGGCGCACAGAAACACATTTGCTGTCTTCTGGCTCTGCTCCTTGCCCTCGTTGTCGGTATAGAGAACTGCAGTAATCAGGCCTTTGCTGTCACGTTCGACGCCGTGTACAAAGCATTCCTCGCGGATCTCCGCACCACGATTCAGAGCCGCAGGCAGATAAGTAACATCCATGCTGGCCTTGGCACCGTTGCGGCAGCCCTGGTGGCAGTAACCGCGATTGGTACAGGCGTTCCGCGTTCCGTACTCCGGCTGAAAATAGGATTGTGATACAGCCGCGATGGGCGCAGGTGCCGTGCGAATGCCCAACGCCTCGCAACCCGCCACCATGTACTCGGCAGAGCTGTTCAACGGCAGCGGCGGCAGCGGATATTTGCGCCCGGGCTCCCATGGGTAATTTTCCGGACCGGAGACGCCGATGAAGGTCTCGATTTCATCAAAATAAGGGTCGAGGTCCTGGCGGGTCATGGGCCAGTCGACTGCAACACCATCGACGGTCTTCAACTGCATGTCGCGCTGGTCTGGACGCGGTGCATACGCACCCCAGTGCAACATGCTGCCGCCAACGCCCATGCCGCTGTTGTTTGCACCAAAAACTGTTGGATCGGCACCACCGGAAAGGCGCTCGTCCAGCCAGTAGATGTGTGCTGCGGTCTCATCCGTGGGAAACTCATCTGCGGGGTTCTCGAACCACGGCCCAGCCTCAAGCGCGACAATCTTCAGGCCTGCTTTTGCCAATCGCCACAGCAGCGGCGCACCGCCTGCGCCGGTTCCAATCACAACGGCATCGACAATTTCATCCGTTGCAAATCGACGCATGTTCTCTGGCTTCTTCATGCCTTCTGCTCCTCTGCAGAGGTGACAGCTCCCTGCTCAAACGGCAACGTCTTATCTGTCGTGATTGCCGCCCAACCTTCGAAGTCAGTTGGCCCATTTGTGTTGCCGGATTCGCCATCAGCAAAGCCGTAGTAATTCATCTTCTGCATGGTCGAGGGGTGTGCCAGCCAGATCTTCACGGCATCCGTGCGTAACATGCCTAACCACTTCGAGAGCGGAAACCCTGCGGGACCGTCCACGTCGCCATTCGCAACGCAACGCAGGTAAGCCTCGCGAGCCGGTATTGGCATACGGTCAAAGCTTTGCGAAGGTGTCTGCTTCAGCATGGATGTGAACGCGCGGAGGCCCTGCTTGTATGCTTCACCGTCGGCAGGGAGCGCAGCAAACCGCCACCCGGCATTCTTACCAGATACAAGTCGCTGATCAATGCCTGCGGCGATGTCAACGCCAGTGCCGCTGGATGCCTGCGGCAACACTGTGTCAGCAATCTGTTTCAGCAACCGGTAAAGGTCTGTCGGCAGAAACCGCCGCCCGGCTGGCGCGGCCTGGGCGCGCTCTTCCAGCGTGCGGCGGGTCACAGGCGATGTGCGCTGCAGCACAGCAGGGTTCTGGAGTATGGGAGGCAGGATTTCGCTCATGGTCAACTGTCTGATGCACGACAGAACGGCGTGGCTCAGAAGGGAATGCGCGCCTTACACAGGTTGACCCGCCTGTGTTGACGGGACGAGAACACCAATCGGTGTCACTCTACATCACGGAACCCCGCGAAAGTCGAGCGGTCGCCGCAATACTCCGCTCCATCCAATGTTTGCCCATGACACCACTCCTTCCTTTCTCTGCATCCGGTTCCGGCAACACAGTCCTTCTATTCCTTCACTTCTTCGGCAGCTCGCAGCGGGAATGGCGGCACGTTGTAGAAAGGCTGTCGCCGACACACCGCTGCGTCACGGCGGACCTGCCGGGCTTTGGCGATGCGGCTGAGATCGAAGGCTACTCCGTCCAAGAAATGACCGAACACCTGAGAGCTTTGGTTATGCACTTTGCACCCAAACCCGTGGTGCTGGTCGCGCACTCGTTCAGCGGCAAACCTGCCATGGTGCTGGCTTCTGATCCTCCTCGGAATTTGCGGCAGCTGATCCTGGTAGCACCCACCACGCTGGTACCTGAACCCATCGCGGAGGACGACCGCGTAAAGATGCGTTCACGCAACCAGAGCCGCAAAGGTGCAGAAGAGTTTATCAAGGGCAGTCATCATCGTGCACTTACCGAGCAGGACCTGGAACTCGCCATCGAGGACGTATTGCGAGCGAACAAACAAGCATGGCTGGCCTGGCCTGACAGCGGTTCGCTCGAGGACTGGTCTGAACGCATTACAGAACTGCGCGTGCGTGCGGACCTGATCGTCGGCGATCTCGACAAGGCCATACCGCTCGCCTTCCAGAAGGAGCATACATTGCCGTTGGTCGAGAAAACAGGTGGCAAGCTGATCGTGATTGAAGACGCGGCACACATGTTGCCGAATGAAGCCGCCGCAGAGTTAGTACTGGCAATCCAGGATTGCCTTACGAGTAAGCGGGGTTTGTAAGACTTAGCCGCGCTTGCTACTCCGAAGAGATTCAACTGAGATGTCTACTCTTCAGGGTTCCAGCCACGCAGCACAGGCGAAAAACGAGAGAGCCTCTCCGCCATAACCTTTACCGCTGCGGCGTTTGAGTCAATCAGCAAATATCTTCGCTTTGCCAGTGCCGCTGCTTCTCCCGTTGTTCCACTGCCCGCAAAGAAGTCGAGCACCAAGTCGCCTGGATTGGAGTGCACGTCCACAATTCTTCTCAGCAGCTTCAATGGCTTTTGCGTGGGGTAGCCGGTCTTTTCACGACTGTTCGTCGGCACGATGGTCATCCACCAGACGTCCGTGGGCACCTTGCCCTTTGCTGCTTTGGCAGGCCCTACCAGGCCGGGCGCCATGTATGGAATACGATCAATTGCCTCATAGTTGAAGGTGTAATGTTCCGGATCTTTGACATACCAAAGGATCGTGTCGTGCTTGGCAGGCCAGCGGCTTCGGGAACGCCCGCCATAGTCATAGGCCCAGATAATCTCGTTGCGGAAGCACGTGCGCCTGAAGATCGTGTCCATTAAAACTTTGGCATAGTGCACCTCACGAGAATCGAGATGGAGGAAGAACGAACCATCCGCTGTAAGAACGCGATATGCCTCCTGTAGCCGGGGTTCTAGGAAAACCAGGAAGTCATCAAAGCTGTCCGGGTAAGCTGGTGAACTGATCTGCGTAACCTGGTACCGGGCGCCGCCAAAACCTCCACGACTGCCAGTCTCACTGCGCTGAACGGCCATGCGGTTTCGCTGCTGCGTCTGCTGCGTGTTAAACGGGGGATCGATATAAATCAGGTTTACCGAGGCAGAAGGTAACGATTGCAGAGAGGTGAGGTTGTCCGCCAGAAGAATCTCGCCCTTGGGAGCATCCTTACCTGACACCTCAAAGGGGTAAGACATCCGCTGAGTTTAGCGCACGGAGAAGCCCGGCTTGCACCGGGCTTTTCCGTGCATCTCGAGGTGCTGCTTAGACAGCGGCTTCTTCCGTAACGATCTGCTTTGCCTGTGCGAAGGTTGCGCTCGGGTCACCGATCTTGAAGCGGGCGAAGCGGCGCACCGTTATGTTCTCGCCGAGCTTGGCGACCTTGGTTGCGATCACCTGCGCGACGGTTTGCGACTGCTCCTTGATGAAAGGCTGGTCCAGCAGGCAGACTTCCTCGTAGAACTTGCCCATCTTGCCCTCGAGCATCTTCTCGACGATGTTTGCGGGCTTGCCGGTGGCGGCTGCCTGAGAACGGTAGATCTCCTTCTCACGCTCCACGTCGGCTTCAGTCACCTCATCACGGCCGATGAAGCGCGGATCCACTGCGGCGATGTGCATGGAAATGTCGCGCAGCAGTTCCTGGAAATCTTCCGTGCGGGCGACGAAGTCCGACTCGCAGTTCAGCTCAAGCATGACGCCGATCTTGCCGCCAGCGTGGATGTAGTTACCCACCGCACCTTCATTGGTGGAACGGGAAGCCTTTTTTGCGGCCGATGCCATGCCGCGCTTGCGCAGCACGACAAAGGCATTTTCCATGTCGCCCTGGGCTTCCTGCAACGCCTTAAGGCAGTCGCCCATGGGTGCGCCGCTCTTTTCGCGCAGTTCTTTGACAAGCTTTGCATCGATCTTTACTGGGGTCTCGGTTGCCATCGTATTGTCCTTTACTGGTTAGACCTTGCTCTGACACAGTAAAGAGCGTGGTGCCATTGCGGCAGCCACGCTCTCCGTGTAAATCGTTGGAGAAGCTTATGCGCCGGCTTCGACTGCGACTGGCTCCACTTCGGTGTCGGAAGCGGGCTGCTTGCGGATGCCACCACCGAGAGCTGCATCCAGATCGACTGTCTCTTCCTCAGCCTGTTCGACCGCCGTCGTCGCGATCGGATTGGACTCCTGCGTCTCCTCGTCCTCAAGGCCGATGAAGTGCTGCTCGGTCGTAACCGGCGTCACGTCTGCATACTCATTCGCGATCGATTTGTCGCCGATCATCTGTACACCCTCGAACGCGGAATCTGCGATCTTGGTGGTGAACAGGCGAATAGCACGCAGCGCGTCGTCATTGCCGGGAATCACATAGTCGACCACGGTCGGATCGCAGTTCGTGTCGACTACAGCAACAACAGGGATGCCGAGCTTGCGGGCTTCCGCGACGGCGATGGCCTCGTTGTTCGAGTCGATGACGAAGATTGCATCCGGCAGGCGGCGCATGTTCTTGATGCCGGCCAGATTGGTGTTCAGATGCTTGCGCTCACGCTCCAGCTTGATCACTTCTTTCTTAGTCATCAGCTCAAAGCGGCCATCGACAGCCATTTCGTCGAGTTCTGCAAGACGCTTGACTGACTTCTGGCAGGTAACCCAATTCGTCAGCAGACCGCCAAGCCAGCGCGAATTGATATATGGCATGCCCGCGCGCTTTGCCTCTTCGGCAACAGCATCCTGCGCCTGGCGCTTGGTCCCGACAAAGAGGACCAGCTTGCCGGTCGAGGTCAGGTCGCTAACGAACTTCGCCGCTTCCTTGAACATCTTCAGCGTCTTCTGCAGGTCGATGATGTAAATGCCATTGCGCTCGCCGAAGATGTATTCCTTCATCTTGGGATTCCAACGCTTGGTTTGGTGGCCGAAGTGAACGCCGGCTTCCAGCAATTCCTTCATTGTGATCGATGCCATGTGGCTCCTTGATGCGGCATCCCGGCAGATGCATCGGCCGGGATTGATCCCGTTCGTCTGGGAGATTTGAACCCCTAGAGTTTTACAGCGGTACGGCGGATGACCACAGAGGCCATCCGCCGCAGGAGT
>CAXTFT010000099.1:0-13407 GCA_964243585.1 uncultured Terriglobus sp. | reverse complement strand
TGAACCCGAACGACCGTCGCATCTCGCTCGGCATGAAGCAGCTGCAGGACAATCCGTGGGAGCAGCTTGAAAACAAGTACCCGATTGGCGCCACGGTCGAGGGCCGTGTCCGCAACCTGACCGACTTTGGTGCCTTTATCGAGATCGAAGACGGCATTGACGGCCTGGTCCACGTCTCAAACCTGAGCTGGACCAAGCGCATCAAGCATCCGTCGGAGGTGCTGAAGAAGGGCGAAAAGGTGCGCGCCATTGTGCTTGGCGTCGAGCCGGAGAATCGCCGTCTGTCTCTGGGTGTGAAGCAGCTGGAGCCTGACGTATGGGATACCTTCTTCGCGCAGCATCGCGTAGGCGACGTGGTTAAGGGTAAGGTGCTCCGCACGGCGCAGTTCGGTGCCTTTGTCGAGATCGCTGAGGGTGTGGAAGGTCTGTGCCATATCTCCGAGGCCGTCAACGAGCAGGGCAAGCAGGCCGCTCTCGAAGTGGGCTCTGAACACGAGTTCAAGATCGTGAAAATGAGTCCCGAAGAGAAGAAGGTCGGCTTGAGTCTGCGCGGCATCGGTGAGGAAGCCAGCCGTGAAGAGGTGGAGAACTACAAGACACCGGGTGCCGGTTCCTCTTCTAACTCCTCCAACTCATCCTCAAGCACCACGCTGGGCGACCTGCTGAACTGGAAGCGCTCCGAGCGGTAAAGCTATACGTCCCGCAAAATGGCCATCCCGCGGGATGGCCATTCTGCTGCAGTAAAGATCGAGTACATCGCGCTTCTTGCTTCTAATTTCGAGCGCCTGTCGATAACCCCTGCTGTCGCTGAGTTTCCAGTTCTTTCATCTTGGCTGAAGCACGACGGAAGACCTCAACCTCTGCACCGGCGAACGCTTCTGGTGCCACGCCGCCAATGGCGACATATCCCGGCTCATGGCCGAGCAACTCGGAAATGCGGTTCCAGTGATGAAACGGAGAGGTTGTCGGGAGGAGGATGAATTTTCGCTGGGGCTCTGGCTTTGCGAAGTAGAAGATCCAAATCGCAAGCGCCACACAACTGCTGCTGAGTTGAACGAGGGCATACGGATTGTATAACGCGAATCGGTGTTGCGACATATAACCGGACTGCGTCAGGTTAGAGGCGGCTACTATTAAAGTCCCAATGCTTGCGCCGAACACTCTGCTTCGGACAGATAATCCCATAGGCCGGATTGCCATGGCTACAAAAGCAACAAGACTCACAATCAGAAGCGCGCTTAATCTCTCAAGTTGACTGACAGCCAGAATGAGTGGGTCTTGACCATTGCTTGTGGGAGCAAAGGCAACGGAAAGTGCTGTGACCAGCGAAATCACCGCGACCCAGACAAAGACGATGTTTCCAAGACTCTGCAATCCCTTCAGCGGGCGCATGGCGCTACGAAAAAGTATGTATGGGAAGATAAGGGAACAAATCGTGCTGATAGCTGCAGCAGGCCAAAAAGTGTTGAAGTAGAGGTGGTATGCGCGTATCGGGGTAATGTGAGCGCGTCCTTCATACCGTACATAGAGAAGGACAAAGTAGGCTGGAGCCTGCCACATAGCCATTGTAAGTAGTGGCCAGTATGTCTTCAGTTCTCGTGCGCGTATCAACATCGTTAGCGCAGCTACGCCCAGCATGGTCTGAACGGTATTCATCAAAAAATACTGAAAGTGAGGCACCACAGGCGAATTGCTCCTGCATGCAGGATACTCAAGCCTGTGGTGATTCATGCAACTCTTATTGGAACCTTGCACTAATCAAGGATACCGCAGCCATTCGGGTCGTTGTAGGGGCAGACTGGAGGAATTGAATCCGTGCTCGGTCCAGGCTGCGTGGGCTTGGGCTTGTCCTTGCCGGCGATCTTGGTCGCGCTGAACGTGAGAGCGTTTGCGGATGATCCGGTGAGAACGATTAGGGCTACGGCGGAGAAAATTAACTTCTTCATAATATGAATCCTCTTTGAGAACTTTGCTCTGGCTAACCAGGGCTGCATTCAAAGTAGGACCTATCAAAGAGGTTGTCTATGCTGGACATCACTATAACCAGTTCTATAACGCCGACAATTACTGAGGTCACAGGAGTCTCATCATCCTGTTTCGGTAAAGAGGCTTACGCGTCAGACCGATGCGCATGTGGTCAGACGAACAGCGTCATCTACTTATCGGCGCTCACTGCTCATCAACGACAATCTTATTGCGGCGTGAAGATTCCCGCAGGATCCTGGGAAATCTCCTTTCGTCACGCAAATAGAATATTCAGCTACTTCAGAAACCGGCTACGCCTGGTCTTCGAAGTAAAGGTATTTTCGCCAGCTTGCATCGCTTGATCCGAGCATGCGCATGATGTGCCTGGAGGTATGCAGAGAAAAAGGTCTTGGCTCACGCGCCAGGTGCATGTCTGATAGTTCATGCAACAGTTGATTGCCTTTGCGGCGATTACAGTCGTGACAGCACGCCACGAGGTTCTCCCAGGTAGACAGGCCTCCACGTGAGCGTGGCAGCACATGATCCAGTGTTAGGTCACCCGCGGTAAGAATGCAGCCGCAGTACTGGCATGTGTTGCGGTCGCGCAGCAGGATATTCTTACGCGAGAGTGCACGCGTCTGGTGGGGTATGCGGCGGTACTCCAGCAGACGGATGACCGACGGCATGGGCATGCGAACGCGCGCAGCATGCAGCGTGGTGCCCTGCTCTTCTTCTGTGCGTGCAACGCCCTTCAGTACCAGCACCAGCGCACGGCGGGCACCACAGATGTTAATCGGTTCGTAGGAAGCATTCAGTACCAGCACAGGCGTTTGCAGCGGCGGATTACTGCGTTTCCGTGGCCGGTGATCATCAACGGGTGTACTGAGTGCATGGCACTTGGCGAGTGACTTTTGCTTACGAGCTTTGGCGGGATGCATGGTGCTCCTGGCTGTTGACGATCGTTCGTTTCGTCGTACTGTTCCGTTGCTCTATGCTGTGCTGTTTTTGCACTGTTGTGACACCCCTAGGAAGGTTGGTCAGTTTCCTTCGTGACTGCCGCCACGTTCGGCATAAGCTGCTTTGCGGGCTGCCAGCGCACGGCAATGTCGCGCCCCGCGCGCGCCAAGGTTGCGATGCGAACGCTCGCGGCACCTGCGTTCAGCAAGGCTCGCGTGCATTCATGCGCCGTGGCGCCGGTGGTATACACGTCATCAATCAAAAGAACGTGCAGCCCTTTCACGATCACATCGGCCTGAAAGGCTCCTCGCAGATTTTCGCGTCGCTGAGTTGGAGTCAACAGAAACTGGCTTTCCGTGCGGCGCATACGGCGCAACAGGCCGGGGCGCAGCGACAAGGTCCAGCCGGGAGCAGCGTGGCGAACCAGGCGCAGGGCATGCTCTGCAAGCAGGGTGCTCTGGTTGTAAGGCCGCTTGCCTCGGAACAGCGGAACAGGCACCACCGCAAGCGCAGGAGGAGCCGCTGCCTGTAAATTCAGGATCGCACTGGCCAGCATTGCTGCCAGCGGTTTTGCAAGCGCAGGCACACCCTCAAACTTCAGCAGCCGAATGGCCGGCCGAAAGTCATCGTAGAGACCGAAAGCGGTCGCGCGCGCAAACCTTGGCCGTTCGGCAACGCATGCGGGACATTTTCTTTCCTCCATGTCTTCTCTTTTAAAGGCATGCATGGATTCTGGCGCGAGCGGCTCTCCACAGATGCCGCACACGCTACCGAGAGGCATTGCGCGCAAATGCGATAGACACACTTCGCAAACCGGATGATCCACCGCCTGCAACAATCGGCCATTGCAAAGGCGACAGGTGCCGGGCGCCAGCAGGGCAACCAAGCCGTGAAGCAGGTGTTGAAAAGGGCGTAAGGATCGCGTGGCTTGCGCAGCAACATGCTTATCGGCACGCGAAAGCCCGCGTGCTATCGAGAGGGACTCGGGTTCGCTACTGGAGTACCACGCCGTAGGGAAGACGCACCTCGCTCGGCCCATCCCCACCGCAGATTGTGTCTCTCCACGCAGGATGGTTGGGTGAAGTATAGCCGGAAGCCATGCTTCTCGCACCTGGGGTTTTCATGCCGGTATCTTCTTCAGCTATTGATTTGATTAGGCACAAGGCGCAATCTGCGGCATCCAATGTCAGGTCATCCCCGTCCATTCCCGTAACACTGTGAGAGGCTAAAGCATGGCAAGTGTTGCAATTTCGCCCGGTAGCCAGCCGGCAGCCCAGGCTGTAGACAAACAGATGACGGCTGACTTGCTGACCCGTTTCCAGATGGCTCGCCAGGCCACAGCGCACGCGTGCGCAACGCTTTCCGCTGAAGACCAGATGGTACAGTCCTGCGATGAGGCAAGCCCAACGAAGTGGCATCAGGCCCACACCAGTTGGTTTTTCGAGACCTTTGTGCTGGTGCCTTTCCTGCCGGGCTACCGCAGCTTCCACCCAGACTTCCATTGGTTGTTCAACAGCTACTACAAGTCGCTGGGAAATGAGATTCCAGAGAAGAAGCTGCGTGCTTCGTTTTCACGTCCGTCACTGGACCAGATAATGGCCTTTCGCACTCACGTGGATCTCCACATCGCGCAACTGCTGGGTGAGGGTAGCGTGCCGGAAGATGCCCTTCGGCGCACCCTGCTGGGCATCCAGCACGAACAGCAACACCTTGAGTTGCTGCTGACCGACATCAAGCACGCGTTCTTTACCAATCCGTTGCACCCGGTATACCGGGAGAGCTTTGAGCTGGGTACACACCTGCACCAGCCAGCCCGATGGATAGAGTTTGCCGGTGGCCTTGAAGAAATCGGATACGCCCTCAATATGGCGGATCCGCTCGACTTCTGCTTTGACAACGAGACACCAAGGCACAAGGTGTACCTGCGGCCCTTTGCCCTGGAAAGCAGAACCGTAACCAGCGCGGAGTATCTGGCGTTTATGGCCGACAACGGCTATGGACGCTCCGAGTTGTGGCTCTCAGAAGGCTGGGATACGGCAGAGCGCGAAGGCTGGCGAGCGCCGCTGTATTGGCAACGTTACCCTGAAGATGAGGATGGCTGGCGCGTCTTCACGCTAAGCGGCTGGCGAGGCCTAAGCAGCATGCGGGAAACACCTGTTTGCCATGTCAGCCTGTTTGAAGCGGATGCTTTTGCGCGCTGGCGTGGTTGCCGTTTACCTACAGAGGCAGAGTGGGAGCACTCTGCGACGCATGCGGCGGTTACTGGTAATCTGCTGGAAAACGGACACCTCCATCCTGCTGCTGCAATCTCGCGCGACCTTGCACAGGTGTACGGCGACTGCTGGGAGTGGACAGCTTCCGCGTACAGCGGCTACCCAGGTTACGCGCCGCTGCCGGGTGCGCTGGGCGAATATAACGGCAAGTTCATGTCCAGCTCGGTTATTCTTCGCGGAGGCTCCGCGCTTACTCCTGCAAGCCACATCCGTGCGAGTTATCGCAACTTCTTTTCGCCGGCGACACGCTGGCAAATGTCCGGCATCCGCCTGGCACGCACGTTCGGAGAATCATAAGTCAGGCATGAGCGTAAAAGACAGGACTAATCCAACGTTAGAAGCGGCTGAATTCACTCTCGAAGTAGATACCACGCACGATGCAGTAGCCACTGCAGTGCAACAAGGTTTGAGCGCCAGGCCTAAATGGCTGCCAGCCTGGCTGTTCTACGATGCGGAAGGTTCCCGCCTGTTCGAGCAGATTACTACACTGCCGGAGTACTATCCCACACGAACAGAGCGGGCAATCTTCAGCAGTCATGCCGATGAAATTATCGACGCGGCCCTCGCCATTGCTGCACACGAATATGCAGATGCACCCGCAGGAAAGTTACGATTCCTGGAACTTGGCGCGGGCTCCGCCAGCAAGACCGGCATCCTGCTGGCGGCGGCTGTACAGCGGCAAGGCACAACGGAGTACCTGCCGATCGATGTGTCAGAAACAGCGATGGAGGAAGCGCGCATCAGCATCGCACGTGCACTGAGCGGTGTGGAAGTGCATCCCCAGGTTGCCAACTACGTTACAGATGCACTGGACGTGCCGCCACATGTGGGTCCTACCGTGGCGCTGTACATCGGCAGCAGCATCGGCAACTTTGCTCCGGGTGAGGCATGCGCTATTCTGCAGAATTTGCGTGCGCAGATGCGGCCCGGCGACTCCTTGCTGCTTGGGACAGACCTTGTAAAAGATTTGCAGCCATTGCTCGCTGCCTATAACGACCAGCAGGGGATCACGGCGGCGTTCAACCGGAACATGTTGAGGCGCCTCAATCGCGACCTATACGCTGGTTTTGATCTAAATAAATTTCATCACGAGGCGATCTGGAACGCTAACCTGTCTCGCATTGAAATGCACCTGCGAAGCACAGTAGCGCAGACAGTACCAGTCCGCCTGCTTGGTTCAATCATATCTTTTGCGGCAGGCGAAACCATTCATACGGAAAACAGCTATAAGTTCACGGCTGCATCCATTGCGTCGTTACTCAAAACCTCAGGCTTTGTTGTGTGCACAACATGGCACGATGCACGGAACTGGTTTGCCGTGACACTTGCAGCACGGAGCTCCTGATGATTGCATATCTAATTGCGTGAATCTTTCCACGCCGGGATACTAAAATGAAGATGCGCACTTCCCTACCCACACTGCTGAGATTACTTTGCGCGTTATTTGCACTGTCCTGCACTTACCACCTTTCCGCGTGGTCACAACAGGAGAACAGGGCGCTCGCAGAGGTCGATCCCTTCATTGGTACAGGGCCGGAAGGGCATACATTCCCGGGTGCCTCCGTGCCTTTTGGGATGGTGCAGCTTTCACCCGACACGCAGATCAAGCCTTATAAGCAAAGCTATAAGTGGGCTGCGGGCTATCGCTACGAGGATAAGACGATCCTCGGTTTTTCACACACGCATTTTTCCGGTGCAGGACATTCCGATCTGGGCGATGTACTTCTTCAGCCGATCAGCGGTGACGTTCAATTGGAACCGGGTGACCCAGAAAAGGCTGGCAGCGGTTACCGATCGAGCTTTGACCATAAGTCCGAGCAGGCACATCCCGGCTATTATTCCGTGCAGCTTGAGGATTACAAGATTCGGGCGGAACTTACAGCCACGGCGCGGGTGGGTGTGCACCGTTATACCTACCCGCCTGGTAAATCTGCGCACGTCCTATTAGATCTGCGCTCGTCGATCTATAACTACCCGGGTAAGGTGCTTTGGTCGCGACTGCGAGTGCGAAGCGATGGCACGGTAACAGGCATGCGTGAGACACGGGGCTGGGCACCGGGCCGGCAGCTTTACTTTGCCATCCGCTTTTCGCAGCCGGCCTTGTCCCATGAGTTCTATGATCGTGAGCCTTTGCCAGTCGACTACAAGGGTTTCAAGTCGCCGGGTAATACACCGGCGGACACACAGAGTATCGAGGGACGCGGCCTGATCGGTGTCTTCGACTTTACGCCGGGCAAGCCACTCATCCTGAAGGTGGCGATCTCACCCGTCAGTGAAGATGGAGCTCTTGCGAACATGGAAGACGAGGTGCCCGCGTTCGACTTCGATGCGGTTCGCACACAGGCATCCGTGCTGTGGGCGAAAGCGATTGGCGCAGTAGAAGTTACCGCTGATCCCGCTACGCGTAAGAGCTTTTACACCGCTTTGTACCACACGCTGCTAGCTCCGGGCCTGAGCATGGACGTTGATGGCAGCTATCGCGGGCCGGATAACCAGGTGCACAAAGCTAAGGGTTTTCACTTTGTCAGCAGCCTTTCGCTGTGGGACACCTACCGCGCCGAACAGCCGCTGATGACCCTGCTTCAGCCCCCGGAGCGGACAAGTGACTTGGTGAACTCGCTGCTTGCCTCGCAGCGGGAGAGCCCCTTCGGCATCCTGCCGGTCTGGCAGTTCCAGGGAATCGAGACATGGTGCATGATTGGCTACCACTCCGTGCCGGTAATTGCAGACGCGTACCTGAAGGGTATTCGCGGCTTCGACGAGAAGGCCGCGCTGGATGCCATGGCAGCCAGTGCGACGTATGCGCCCTACGGCGGCCTGGGCGACTACATGAAGCTGGGTTACGTTCCCGTGGACGGTGATGGTGAGTCCGCTTCGAAGACCGTCGAATATGCCTATGACGACTGGACGATCGCAAGAATGGCTGCCGCCATGGGCAGGACGGACCTTGCGAGTAGTTTCACTAAGCGCGCAGGCAACTGGCGCAACAACTTCAATGCGAAAGACGGCTTTGTCGAGCCGCGTCTGTCCAGTGGCAGCTATCGAACACCCTTTGATCCCGCGCGCGCGGGTGGCGGCAGCGGCTTTACCGAGGGCAACGCCTGGCAGTATTCCTGGTACCAACCGCAGGACGAGCAGGGTCTAATCGACCTGCTGGGGGGTCCGGACAAACTGATAGCGAAGCTGGACAACATGTTCGACCAGAAGGTGGCTCCGGAAAAGTACGCCGACGTGGAAGATATATCCGGCATGATCGGGCAGTACATCCACGGCAACGAGCCAAGTCACCACCTGCCTTATCTATACATGTACGCCGGACAACCCTGGCGCACGCAGGCCCGCCTGACACAGATCATGGAGTCGCAGTACAAAGCCACGACAGACGGACTGGTAGGCAACGACGATCTTGGGCAGATGTCCGCATGGTTCGTTTTTACATCGTTGGGTTTTTACCCGGTGACACCTGGCAGCAACCAGTATGTGCTTGGCAGGCCGTTTGTTGACCACGCTGTGCTGCACCTGCCGAACGGCCGCATCCTGAACGTAATTGCAGAGAACCTGAGTGGTACCAAGGCCTTTGTTCAAGCAGTTACCCTGAATGGTAAGCCGCTCGACCGGACTTTTGTGCAGCATGAAGAACTCTTGCGTGGCGGCGAATTACGTTTTGTCATGAGCACGAAGCCTGAGGCAGCATGGTCTCTCCGTGCACACGAAAAGCCTTTTTCCATGAGCGCTGTGCGCTGATCTTCCACATAGCTGTTGAGAAATGAACGCTAGGCAACGCTATTGCGAAACATTCATCCAATGAACATCGCTTACAGGTCTATGGACCTGAGTAACTGAGGTTCGGTATGAAAAGTACGTTTCTTAACTCACGGCGACCAGCTATTTCACCCTTTAGCGGTTTCTTTGGGATCTCTTGCGGAAGGAAAGCTGTAGCGTCCACTGAGCCGGAGGATGCTGCGTTGACTGGCATGACGCGGTCGTTGGACCGGCGGCTACTCGCGCTGAACTTGAGGCCGATGCACGCAGAGCCAATTCGCAGAGTAAAAGCTGCCTGATAGATGACACAAGTGTGTCATCAGGATATTAAACGGATCTAGTGTTCACTGCGATCGGGATGTCTTCCAGCCAGCGGCACACCATGATCCATATCACCGGCGTCGGTAGCTGTTGCGGATACCCTGGTAGCCTCGAAGTTACTTATCCGCCAGACGCCTCCCGTACTGCGTACATACACTTTGGTGTAACGGAATACCCCTTCTATAGGATGTCCTTCCAAAACCCCCGTAATGTGCGCTTGCGATATAGCCACTGCAGAACCGGGTTGCAGGCGTACCTTCATGTCCATCAAGTCAAAGGATGAGAACTGGGTAGCATGAATGGCAATACGGTGGAGATACTGCTGCTTGTCTGACAGTGTTCCGCGCGCGGAAATTGCCAGGAAATCGTCCGACAGCAGCTTGTCCATGATGGAGAGATCCCCCTTTACGATGGCCGTCCGCCATTGCTTCTCAAGGTTTTCGATCTCGCGGCTTTCAGAGCGTCGGCTATCTCCGGGCAGCTTGACCTTTCGATCCGCCGCAGCGTCTGCTGTGAACCATAGTGTCGTGAAACAAAATAGCAGCGGTAACAGCAGTTGCCAGACACTAAGCGAGCTGGGTGAACGCTTCCTCATCGCAAACGCATCCTATCGGCGCGGGTAGTGTCTGGTCAAAGGGTACTTGGAAGATTGCTTCAAAGCTCTTCCATCCTGTCCTGATTTGGAGACGAACATAAATTCATGCCGCATTAATTCACTTCAACAAGCTGTTCGAGCGTGCGTTCCCGTACTTTACGGTACAGCCCGTTGTTTGCATACTGCTCAAAATGCTGTGAGGTACGATGTGCTTCAAGAGCGTCGCCATCGCGATACTGCTCGTAAATAACTACAGTAGATGGGTCGTTTTCGACAAAGTGGGTAATGTAATTGACGCAACCAGGCTCCTGCCGTGAGGCCGCGCCAAGGTTTTGCAGGATTGATCGAATCTCCGCATGGTCTTCTAGTGCGAACCGCATGCGAACCGTGAATGAAATCATGCGGATACACCTGTTGCCTGATCAAAGTCGGGCATGGAAAAGGTTTGATTGCGGTCGGGTCCGGTGCTGACCATGCCGATCTTTGCGCTGCTGTGTTCCTCAAGATAGTGCAGGTATTTCTGCGCATTCGCGGGAAGGCCATCGAAGCTCGAAATGCCTTCCGTGGAACTCTGCCAACCGGGAAGCCTGGTGTACACCGGCTCGATCTGCTCAAAGCGGCGAATGTCTGCCGGGATCACATCTGTATCCTTCCCTTCAATGCGGTAGTGCGTACAAACGGGGATTTCTGCCAGTGAGTCGAGTACATCCAGCTTCGTGACCACCAGCCATTCCGTTCCGTTGACCATGTTGCTATACCGCAGCAGCGGCAGGTCGAGCCAGCCACAGCGGCGGGGTCGCGCCGTACTCCTGTCCGCGCGCGCGTAGTTCGTCGCCTGCGCGGGAGTGGTCTTCTGTGGGGAACGGACCTTCGCCGACGCGCGTGACGTACGCCTTGGTAACACCAATAACTGTGCCGATGCAGGTGGGTCCGACGCCCGTGCCGATGACCGCGCCACCCGCCGTTGCGCTGGACGAAGTAACAAAAGGGTACGTGCCATGATCGATATCGAGCAGGGCTCCCTGCGCACCTTCGAACATGACTGACTTATCGCCACGAATTGCCTGGTTCAATAGCACCGCGGTGTCGGTGACGTAGGGTGCGATTTCGTCAGCAAAGCGAGCGTAGTCCTCATAAATCTTTGCCGGGTTCAGCGGCTCCGTGCCAAACAGCGCGTGGGCAATCTGGTTCTTCTCGTTGCACGCATTGGTGATGTGGGTGCGCAGCAACTGCGTATTCAGCAGGTCGACAATGCGGAGGCCATTGCGGTGCATCTTGTCTTCGTAGGCAGGGCCGATGCCGCGCGAGGTGGTACCGATCTTTGTGCGGCCCGGCGCGTTCTCTGCCGCAAGCTCGATCATGCGGTGGTACGGCAGAATCACCTGCGCGCGGTTCGAGACAAACAATTGGCCGTCAATGGGAAGACCCTGTCCTTTGAGCATGCGGATTTCGGTCATCAGCGCGGCGGGGTCAACGACCACGCCATTGCCGATGATGCCAAGGCAGCCCGGGCGTAGAACGCCGCAGGGCACCAAGTGCAGTACAAATTTTTTGCCGTCGATGATGACCGTATGGCCCGCATTGTGGCCGCCCGCGTAGCGCGCCACGATGTTGTAGCGTTCACTCAGAACGTCGACGATCTTGCCCTTACCTTCGTCACCCCACTGCGCGCCCAGCACCACAGCGGTTTTCTTCGTCGTCGTCAATGGATCTCCAATAAAACAGTGCAGAAACAGCAGGATAGTGGCAGCTGAGGCGAATACGCAGCGAACGGCTACGCCTTTGATTTTATATGCAACATCTGATTACACAGGAAAGCCCCTGCGAAGGACTTATCGCAAGGGCCTACTACGTTAGGCGTCGTGGTGCGGCTACGCTTTTTCCGCAAGGACAGCGATTTTACGGATCACTGGCGGTTCGCTGAACAGGTCGTCAGCCTTCGCCATCAATGCCTTTGCAATCTCGCCACTCAGGTGTGCTTCGCGGCCCGCTTCATCTTCAAACGTGTCAAAGATGCCATACACGCCCGGACGGTCTTCCTTGATGGCGTACCAATGGATGGTGCCGGGCTCGGCCTTTGCCATCTCCGCGCCCTGCTTCAAAAAGGCTTCCACTTCGGCTTCCTTGCCGGGCTTTGCCTTCACTTCTCCGTAGATTGCGAACTTTGCCATAGTAATCGACTCACTTTCGGAGGTTTGGATGCGCCTAAAGGCCAGACAGCGGCACACCAGGCCCCATTGCATCTGGCTAAGCGCAGCAGCAGACCAGAGCTTGACTGGCTGTCATCCGCGCGGTTTGCGGTCTCACCAAGGAGACATTTGGCAGTCTTATCGAAGTGCTCGAATGGAGACACGTCATGCAGGTTTCACATCTCATCCTTGTAATTGCAGGTTTCTCGGCTACTAGCACGTACTTGCAGGCGGCCGGTCCGGCCCGCTCGGATGCGCCCCAGCCTGCCTCTGTTGCCATTGTTGAACTGTTCACGTCAGAGGGCTGTTCCAGTTGCCCACCAGCCGATGCACTGTTGCGGCAAATACACCTGAAGGAAACCTCCGCCGGTCAGCTGATCGTGGGATTGAGTGAGCATGTCACGTATTGGAACAGCCTGGGCTGGAAAGACCCTTACTCGGACGAGGTGTTTACCCAGCGCCAGAGTGCCTATGCCTCAAAGCTTTCCCTTGACAGCAGCTACACGCCGCAGATGGTACTGAACGGCCGCGACCAGTTTGTAGGCAGCAATAGTGCGGCGTTGCAGCAGGCGCTGCGTGCCGACGCTTCGCGGAAACATGCCGATCTAAAAATCCTATCCTCGACGCGAGATGCTGACGGGCTGCAAGTGAACTTCTCGCTGGGTGGCACCTCTGGCAAACAGATGGAGATCATGGCTGTGCTGACCGACGACATGGATCAGTCCAAGGTTCTGCGTGGTGAAAACTCCGGCAGGTCGCTGCAGCACATCTCGGTGGCCCGCAGTCTGTCTCGCGTAGCGACCATCAGTGGCGACTCCCAACGTTCCATTCACCTGCGGTTGCCAAATGGATTTACAACCAGCCCTGCGCACCACCTGGTGTTGTTTGCACAGGAGCCGAATTTAGGTCTGATTGTGGGTGGCGCTACCGTGCCGCTGTAGGACGCGGGGCGAACCCTCCGCGTCCGAACGTCAGCTACACCCGGCCAGCGAACTCACGCGACTCGGTTGCGATGCGGATGGTTTCGCCTTCCTTCACAAACGACGGCACGCGAATAACGAGGCCGGTTTCCATGGTGGCGGGCTTGTTGGTGGTTCCAGTGGCGGTGTCGCCCTTGAAGCCAGGTTCGGTCGTTTTCACGACCAGATCCACGTGCATGGGCAGTTGCAGGCCGATGGGATTGCCCTGGTACTTCTCTATCTGCACGACGGTGCCTTCGAGCAGGAACTCCAGCGAATCGCCCAGCATTTCGTTGGTCAACTGCAGGGTCTCGAAGCTCTCCTGGTCCAGGAAGTAGGCGCCGTCGCCGTCGTTGTACAGGTAGCTGGCGTCGACATCTTCCAGG
>CAXTFT010000098.1:0-13408 GCA_964243585.1 uncultured Terriglobus sp. | reverse complement strand
TCAACGATCGTTTTCTCTCCCAAGGGTACATGGGCATTTATCTTTTCGAGGGGCTCTGCTGCCGGAAAGCTGCTGACCCAGCTTTCCGGGACGGCACTGTCAAAGAACGTTACGTTTTCTGGACCTCTAAAAGATGCAATGGTGAGTGATGCGGGCACTGTAGCCGCAGCTCTGAACGCACCCGACGATATCGCCGTGCAGGCAACAGCATCCTCTGGAGCGGTTCTGCCTCTAGCGGCAGTGAAGGGCTATGGCGGCATGTCCTTTATCGCGGGGACTGAAGACCTGTTGCTTGCCGACGCAAGCACTGACAGCCTGCTTCGCTTCCGCTCCGCCTCGACCAGCCCCTCGTCCTCTCCAGTACCGACTGCGGGTCTGCTCAAGAAACCTGTCTCTCTGGCGACTTCGCGTACGTCGCGCTGGGCTGTAATCGCGAACAGTGGCGATGCCAGCGTGATCCGTGTTGATCTTAGCGGCGGTACGCCCGCGCAACGCACCGTGTGCAACTGCAAGCCATCAACCGTGAATCAGCTTTCAGAGGAAGGATCCTTTCGCCTGACCGCTCTGCAGGATGGTCCGGTATGGATCGGCGATGCATCGAAGTCGGCCTTTCCCATCTTGTTTATCCCTGCGTTGCAGGGCCAGACGAAGGGGACAATGCGATGACACCACGTAGCTATATACGAAATCCGGTGCATCGACAACGCGGCTTGTCGGCCTCTTCGCTGTCTCTGCATTTTCTTATGTCCGGTGCGGTCCTGGTAGTAATGTCGACTGCTGCGCAAACGGCTGCTACAGCTGGTACCACCCCACGGGCTCTTGTCATATCCATCCTTGAGGGCGAGGGCGAGCTTAACGATGTTCGCGCACGGACTGCCCGTGAACCGATCGTGAAAATAGAAGATGAGAACCACAAACCTGTTGCAGGCGCGCTGGTACTCTTTGCCATACCTGGTAGTGGATCTTCCGGGGCGACCTTTTCAGGCCTGTCAAGCCTGACAGTTCGAACGGGAACAGATGGCCGGGCTGTCGGACGCGGCTTTCAGGTTACCCGTCACACCGGAAGTTTCCAGATTCAGGTGGTCGCAACCGTGGCGGCACTGCAGGCGGAAGTTTTCATCCATCAGACCAACTTTGTTAAAGGTGGCAAGTTGACCAGATTGCGCAATTACTCGGAAGGCCACCCAACGCTTACCTCGGCAACGGTAGGGCTCGCGGCCTTTGCCGCAGCCGCTTCTGCAATCGCGGTGAACTCGCAAGTAGGTGCGACACAAATTACTGCTGGCACTGGTGTAGTTGGACGGTAGCGTTCACGTTTGAGGTCTTCTTCCAGTGGTCCCTACCCAAACCAAAGATCCAGTTGATGCCTCAGTCGAATAGAAAGGTTTGTATGACGCCACTCATCCTGAAAGTTTTGCAGTCAGGTGTGTGGAAAGAATTCCGTCTAACTGGCAATTTCCGCATTGGCCGTGGAGAGGATTGCGAAATCAGCCTGCAGGACCAGTTCGTCAGCCGCGTCCACGCGAAGGGCTACTTTGCCGACGGGCACTGGTGGCTGGAAGACCAGAACAGCAGCAACGGTCTAATCGTTCAGGGTGAACGGGTCACACGGGTAGGCCTCGGAAATGGCACCGTGGTCCGGTTGGGTGTGCGCGGCCTGGACTTGACGTTCTCGACAGAGCCTCCTGTTCTCGACACGGCATCAGCCGCACCGATGTACTCAGGCGAGGTGGTGCCGCCGCGAGTCGAAGTTCTGCCGACACTTCCGCCCCCTACTGCTGAGCCGTTCAAGAACAATACCCATCAAGCACAGGTTGGAGGCAGCAGCCCAAACCTAGACAAGTACTTCGGCAAACTGAAAGAGGGTGCCACCGCAGGTGAGCACACCATGTTCATTCGTTCAGCCTTTGCACAGGTGCAACGCAAGCAGAAACGCAAGTTTGGCGGCGTCATAATTTCACTCGTAGTCCTCACGTTGATTGTGGCGGCCCTGGGGTATCGCCAATACCTAAAAGCCAGCCATCAACGCCAGATTGCGGAGCAGATGTTTTACTCCATTAAGGGTCTTGATCTTGAAATTGCGACTCTCCAGGATGCGGTAAATGCCTCAAGCAATCAGCAGGCACGTACGCAACTACGTGCGATTGAAGACCGGCGGGTACAAATGGAGGATAGCTACAACAGTTTCTTGGCCAGTCTGCACATATATGATCCCGGCATGAAGGAACAAGACCGGCTCATACTGCGCGTGGCCCGCATTTTCGGGGAGTGCGAAGTAGACATGCCGAAGGACTTCAAGTCTGAGGTTGAACGATACATAAAGTACTGGCAGTCTTCAACGCGTTACGCCAGCAACATTCGAACTGCGACACAGAATGGATATGTCGACCGCATTGCCAAGGAGATGATGCAGCAGAACCTGCCTCCTCAGTATTTTTATCTGGCCATGCAGGAAAGCGACTTCAAACCAGACGTCAGCGGTCCCGTAACCAGTGTCGGCATTCCAAAAGGTATGTGGCAATTCATGCCGGCAACCGCAGTGAAGTACGGTTTACGATTGGGGCCGCTGGTCGATGAGCAACGGCCTGACATTATGGACGACCGAACCCATTACGACCGCGAAACGATAGCGGCAAGCAAATACCTGAAAGATCTCTATGGAAAGGACGCCGAGGCATCCGGACTGCTGGTGATGGCCTGCTACAACTGGGGCCAGCCTCAGGTTCTGCGCCTAGTGCGGAGCATGCCACCGAATCCGAGGGACCGGAATTTTTGGAAGTTGATGCAGCAGCATCGCGACAAGGTACCTAAGGAAACATATGACTACGTATTTCGCATTGTTGCGGCAGCGGTAATTGGAGAGAATCCTCGACTCTTTGGGTTCGACTTCGATAATCCTTTGGCAAAGTCCTGATCGATTGCAGATAGAAAGCTCGACCGCTTACGCTTCCACTATGAGGCAGGTTACATTGTCCTCTGCGCCGGATCGCTTAACTGCAGCAATTAGAGCCGAGCATCCTTCCGCAATGTTCCCTGAATCGTGAAGGATGCAGCCAATTTCAGGGTCCGCAAGGTGCTTCATCAGACCATCCGATGCAAGTAATAGCCGATCTCCTGGCAACATTTGCGCAGCATACAAATCCGGCTTGACCTCACGCTCCACGCCAATAGCCCGTGTGATGATGTTGAAGCTGGGATCTTTTGAATGGGGCGGATTGTCTGGATTCGACAGTGCCTGCTCAGCTCCTAGCGAGTGATCACGGGTAATCGCGGTGCAATCACCGCCGCGAAGAAGGTATGCGCGGCTATCGCCGACGTTGGCGATGATGGCGTTCGGACCATCGACGCACAGTGCAACCAGCGTAGCGCCCATGCCAGCACACCGCACGTCCTGCTGAGACTGCTGGTATACGGCAGTGTTTGCCTTGAGAACTGCGTAGTAGAGCAGGTGTTGCACAGGACTGCGCCTGGTTGTCTCGCTGGTGAGCATTTCGCGGAACTCTGACAGAAGGACGGTAACAGCGATATGACTCGCAATCTCACCGGCAGCACTGCCGCCCATGCCGTCGGATACGGCGTAGATGCCGCAGCTTTCGTCGTAGCCGAAGCTGTCCTCATTGTTGGAGCGCCTGCAACCAATGTCAGAAAGTGCCGCGACACGGACCATGACCCGCATTCCTCTACTTAGTTTGTGATCTCGAGAGAGCTCTACCGCGGCTTCGCAACGCAGCTACCATTAGAGGAGCTAAGGGCAACTGCAATCGAGGGTAGCAGATGCATCGCGATGCAAGCGCGACTTGAGTACAAGATGTAAGCGCGAATTTGAGTACAAAGTACATGCAACGCGATACCGAAACGGTTTTAGAATCAAGTGGACGCAGTTGCTAAGTTGCGCGTGTGAATCCGATGTTTCAACGGTGGATTACGCGAGCCGGTGTTCAGAGAGGATGCCTCGTCTATGCTTTGCCGGTTGATATCCTTAGCCCTTTGCTTTCCCTCACACAACGCAGTGTCCCAGCAGGCAAAGACACCTGTGACTTCTGAACTCGTCATTCGGTTGGAGCAGCTTCGGAATGAAAAAGTCATTCCCGTCCGTCCGGAACACGTATTTGCAAAGGATGACGTCCTCCGATTCCGGCTGAAGAGCACCATGGACGGTTATGTTTACGTTGTCGATTATGCGACCTCAGGCGAGTACACGGTGCTGTTTCCCTCCAGCACAGCTTCTGCTGGTAACGATGTTCATAGCGATGCGGAATTTTACGTTCCTACGCCAGACACCGGCTGGTTTCAGGTAGGAGGAGAAGCGGGATTCGATACCATCTATTTCCTTCTCAGCCCTGTGAAGCTGGCGGTTTCAACCGCGGAGACGAAGCCGAAAGCAGGCGAGAAGCTACCTCCATCCATGCTGCCGCGCTGCAATGACAAGATTTTTCAGGCGCGTGGCGAATGCATCGACGATTCCGCTGGACCTGCCGTGCTGCCGCGCGGTGCTGCCCTGCCGCCTCAGATCTCGACGGCTGCTCCCAACGCTAGTCGCGACCTGGTGCTTGTCAACGACCAGGATGGAAACGTCAAAGTCACAAAGACCAATAACGGCCCTGCTGTGTACGTGTTCCGTATAGCCCATAAGTGAGCGTTCCCATGGTCTCTTCCCTCTTTCGCACGCTTGCCTTTGTACTCCTTGCCACGTTTTGCGTGCCCTGCTTGTTGATTAGCCAACAGCCGGCAAAAGATTCTGCAGCCGATCAGGGTACACGCGATCTTAAAACAATCAAGCCCAATGGCGCAGCCGCGTCCACTGGCGACATGGCACCTGTAGCCATTCCACGCAGCTATGCTTTGGTTGTCGGGATCTCACACTATGCAAATTTGCCCCAGTCGGCGCAGTTACGCTATCCCGGACGAGACGCGGAGGAGATGTACACAACCCTGATCAGCCCGGAGGGAGGCCAGTTTCCTCCGGAGAACGTGCACCGTCTGATTGATCGGGAGGCGACGCTGGTCAACATAAAGAAAGAGCTTGAACAATGGCTGCCTTCAGTCACCAAGCCGGATGACCGCGTACTCATCTATTTTGCCGGTCACGGCTTCGTATCAGGCGGCAAAGGTTTCGTTGCGCCCTACGATGTCGACTTACACAATGTCGCGAACACCGCTTACTCCATGGACGAGCTTGGCCAGGTGATCGGTGCTCAGATCAAGGGCAAGTGGAAAGTGCTGCTAACCGATTCGTGCCATTCCGGTGCGATCACTCCGGAAGCAGATCGGGCCGAGTTGAACAAGACCCTGCTTGACCTTCGCTCTTCCCTTTTCTCCCTGACGGCGAGCCGCGACCGTGAATCAAGCTACGAGAGCGCCGAGTATGGCGGCGGGCATGGCATCTTTACCTACTACGTTGTACAGGGCATGAATGGGGCTGCGGACACGAACGGCGACGGTGTGGTTAGCGCGGACGAGCTTGCGGAATACGTCCATAGCAACGTCCGTCAAGCCACTAAGGCAGCACAGAATCCAACTTCGGAACGAGGCAGCTTTGATCCGAATATGGTACTCGCCTTTAACCCCACCCTGCGCAAGGCAGCTGCTTTGCCACAGCCGCAGTTTGGCAGCCTTGTCATTGAGTCGAACATGGACGACACCGAAGTATGGATCGATGGCAAGAGTGTCGGGACGGTAAAGAAGGGAGCGTCGCTCAAGCTGCCGGGTGTAGCGCCCGGTCCTCATACCATCAAAGGCGTACACCTGGGATACGAACCTGACGGTCCGCGCGAACAGCAGGTTTACCCAGGACAGGCCACTACCATCAGTCTTCACATTCTGATCGCGCGCACGAGGAACAAGGCAGCGGTCGACCTGCTGGATCAGGGCATTGTCGCGTACAGGAACGGCTACGAAGCAAACTACCGTAAGGCTGCGGATGATTTTCGGAAAGCGATCGTAATCGACCCGCAATACAGTGCTCCTTATGTTTACCTCGGCAGGGTTCAACATGCGCTCCTCCAGGACAACGAGGCGCTCGCCTCCTTCCGCAAGGCCATTGAAATTGATCCCGACTACCTAGAGGCTCGTACAAGTTACGCAGCAGCACTGCTAGACCAGGCTGATCTGGATGAATCCACAAGGCAGCTCGACTTTGTCACTCGGCGCAACAGTGAGAATGGAGTCGCGTGGTACCTGCTATCGCAGGCCTACGCGCGCAAAGCAGCCTTTGCCCAGTGCAGGGATGCCGCAAACAAGGCAGTGACCTTCACACCCAATAACGGCGAAGCACACTTCTGGCTGGGCGAGTGCCAGCGGAAGCTGAATCAACCCGTTGAGGCAGAGAAGGAGTACACACGTTACCTTGAACTTACCAACTTCGACTCGGGCACTGCGGGCAAGCTAAACTACTACCTGGTTGGCTATCTGATCGGTGCGGGCAAGAAGACACGCGCTGCCCAGGCGGACATCTGGAAGGAACAGCGCGGCTCCGCACACCTTGGTCTTTGTGAATGTGAGGACATGCAGAAGCATTACGCTTCCGCGCTTCCCCTCTGCCAGAAAGCACTGGTCTACATGCCGAACGACATGCTGGCGCACTATCGCACTGCGATGATTTATGTCGAGCAATCGAACGAAAAGTCATCACCTGCACTTCTTAGCGCGGCACGCACGCATTTTCAACAGGTAGTCGCAACAAACCCAGACACAGAACAGGCCACGCGGGCGCGCACATACATCAGCCGCATTGACACCGCACTGGCACAGGCGCGCTGACTTACTCGTGGTTCAGTGTGATATGTGCAACCACTTCGTGTGTGGGTGCCTGCGCGTCCTGTTTCGCTACCACGTACACAGCCTTTTCACCAATGCCAGTACCTGTTGTACTGCTCCCTACCTTTTGCTCTGTTACCAGCGTTAGGTCGCGGCTGGCCAGTTGCTGCACAGAATTATCAGGAATATGGTTGCTGGCCTCGACCACCTGGCTTGGGTCAGGAACGCGAGCAGGACGTGGAGTACTGTGAGATGAATTTTGCAGCCGCTCGATCGCCCCACCCAAGTCGGAGATCGGCTTGCGACTCAGCACGACGAAGAGCTTGTCGGTACCAGGCGGGTTGTTCACCTGGAACTTTTGCGAGTCACCCGGTATCTGGTAAGGTCTGCCCGGCTCAACGCGATTGGACCCGGACTTCTCATCCGGAAATATCGGCGACCACGTGCCTGACGAACCCTGCTGGATGACATAGAGGTATCCCGGCTCGTTGCTCATAACACTTAGCTTCAACAGGTCACCCTCATGGAAGGTGTTGTCCACGGAAACTTCAGCATAGGAACCGTCTGCCTGCTCTTTGAGGACGGAGTATCGTAGCCCAAGTTGTTGAGTCTGTAAGCTGGTGCGCACAAGGTGTGGCTGCTCACCGTAGCCGTTGCTTGCAATAAGTTGCGCGGCGGCACGTGGATCACGCGGCCGCTGCGCCGTGCCGCTGCTCTTACTCGTGGACGTCGAGGGACGAACAGCTTTGACAGCTTTGCCACCTGGGTTTGCACTGACGGAGACGAGGTCACTTGCAGACCAGAAAGCATCGCGGGCAGTAAGCTGGGCACTCGCTGAGAACGTAATGGTCGAAGCAGCCAGAGCAAAGGAAAACAGCAACGAGGTACGCATGAACCCTCCAGAGAAATTAGTTTGTACCGGCGCTTCTCACACAGCGAAACCCAACAAACGACGAGTGCTGATCCGGCGGAAAGCCTCGCCGCAAATATACGCTGAAACCGCGACTGCCGCCCGGTGAAAAGCTGCCGCCCTTGATGCGGGGCCACTGGTGACTGAAGTTTGACGTGTGCAGATTCTTCTCCATATCAGCCACTTCCGCAGGGCTTGGCAAGTAAATGGAGCTGGTCCACTCCCACGCATTGCCAGCCATGTTGTAAGCTCCTACCGGGCTACGACGACTTGGGAAGGATTGAACCGGCTGCAGGTGGTCTGGAACGTCTTCCGTCCACGGCTGGGTGCCCCACGGAAAGGGGCGGCCGTCAGTGCCGCGCGCAGCCTTCTCCCACTCCTGTTCGGTCGGGAGACGCTTCCCGGCCCACGCGGCATATTCCTGCGCATCCGTCTGCGACACCATGCTGACAGGTGCGTTCGGGTCGGCTGCCTGCAACCCGTCTGGCAAAGCCTTGCCCACCGCCGCAGCGAAGCGGCGGTACTCCGCCACTGATACCTCGGTTGCATCCACATAGAACGCAGGCAGCTTAAGTATCTGTTCCGGATTCGGCGAATCCGCAGCGTTCGAACCATAGACAAAGTCGCCCGCCGGAACCAGCAGCATCCTGCCATGGTCGTCGACAAGTTCTGGCGAGGGCGCGGTCACAGCCGCAATCGCTGCGGTCGCCTTCCTGCTGGAACGCAGAACGACAACTAACGCGACAAGCATAAGCGCCAGGACGGCTGCCGATGCTACGCCAATCCACACCAGCTTGCCTTGTGCCTCGGTCTCCAGCTTCCCGGCGGTCGGTGCGGCCTTCACGGATTGGCCTGCAGTCGCTGGAAGTGATCGAACCGTGTTCACCTCTTTCAACGTAAGCTTCTCTTGATCGGCAGCTGTGACGCTTACCCGAGTCTCTGAAACACAGCCGCCCGGTGTAGGGGGCTCATTGATTTTTTCTGCCAGCGAGGCATCCACCTGGGGCCGCAGTGAGGACGGCCCGGAACTCGCGCCATTTGCATGGAGGTCGTTCAACAACTCCTGCGCACTGTTGTAGCGCTCGGTACGATCCTTTCGCAGCAGCTTCTGAATAATCTGGTCGCACATGAGCGGCAGCGTTGCGTCATAGGAAAGCACCGAAGGCGGTGACGTCGAAAGATGCGCGATCTGGATGGCCGTGGCCGATTCATTTTCGAAAGGACGGCGCGCTGTCAGCAGCTCAAAAAAAACTACGCCCAGCGAGTAGAGATCGCTCCGGATGTCGCAACCTTCACCGCGAATCTGCTCGGGACTCATGTAGAAGGGCGTACCCAAAGCTTCACCCGGACGGGTCAGTCCATCAGCTACATCGGTGATCTTGGAGATGCCGAAATCCAGAATCTTAATACGGCCGGCTGTGTCCAGGTGGATGTTCGCCGGTTTCAAGTCGCGATGCACGACACGGCGCGACTCCGCCCAGGAGAGCGCTTCCGCCGTTTGCGCAATGACACCGGCCGCGGCAGAAGGACTCAGCTTGCCTTCCCTGCGGATATAGCTCGACAGGTCTTCCCCGCAGACGAACTGCATGACCAGGTAATGCAGGCCATGGCCCTCACCGATGTCGAAGATCGGAACGATGTTCGGGTGGCCCGACAGTGATGCGGCAGTAGTCGCCTCCTGCTTGAACCGGGCAACGATGTTTGGATCCTGTGCTAGATGATCGGCAAGTATCTTTACAGCGAATAATCCGCCGTGAAGCCGATGGCGCGCCAGCAGCACCTGGGCCATGCCGCCGCCGCCTACCCGACAAAGGACATGATATTTGTCCCCGAGAACAGCTTCGATGTCGGCCTGTTGTTGTTCTGCTCGCGTCATGGAAGAGGTTCTATCCTGGCTCTACCTTGGCTGCTGGTAGCGTAACTAATGCTGATGCGGTCTGCTGAACTTAAAGCTACAAAGCGATCAGTGGCAACTCTGTCTGCGTGATGATAACAAGCAGCCCGGGTGTTCGCACCTGCGTTCCCATCTGATACCGCAGGCACTCGCTTCTCACGGGTACATGCTAGCTGCGGGGATCATCACCCGGCCATTTGGGAGCGGTAGGAGCGGTGGGTGTCTTTGGTGCCTGCGGACTCTGAAGCGTGGCAGGTGAGCCCTGGAGCGCTGCGCCACCGCTGTTGATATTGACCATGATGCCGGAAATATCGACGCCCGTTGGGCCGATGGCAATGAAGCCACCCGGGCCTGAGAGGCACACTCCCATGCCGCCTTCTATGACCACCTTCATACCGCCCTTTATGTGCACTTCCTGCCCGGAATCGATGACAAAAACCATGCCTGCCTTGCTGTAGTGATTCTGGCCAACATCAAGCGAATAGGTCGAGCCGATCTTCTCATTCAACGCGGATCCAACGTTGATGTGTGCGTTTGATCCGGTGGAGAAGAAGTGGTTCCCACCGATCTTTTCGCTGGCGTCCCCGCCGACATCTTCGGATTGCTTACCGGTGACCTTCAGGTGGGTATCGCCACCCACCTCCTCGATGCGGTCTTTGATGATTTTGCTGTGGCTCGCACCCGTGATCGCGTCGTAATGATCTCCCTTAATGGTGACGTGGTGATCTTTATCAATCTGATTGTGCCAGTCGTTCTCGACATGGATGTCGAGATCCTTCTCCGCGTTCATGAAGATCTGCTCGGACCCCTTCAGGTCGTCGAAGCGGAGTTCGTTTGCATTCGCCGTTGCACCGTTCTTCGACGATTGCGTAAGAATGCCAGAGCGCGTGTACTGCGCCGCAGGATCATAGTGCGGCATGTTTGTCCCGTTGTAGAGAGAACCTACGACGATGGGCGCGTCTGGATCCCCGTCAATGAAGTCGATCAGCACTTCATCGTTGACGCGCGGCCAGAAATAAGTTCCCCAACCCTTGCCTGCCCATTGCTGAGCTACCCGCAGCAGGGTGTTGTCGGTGGTGTTTGGCTTGCGCGTTCGATCCCACCAGAACTGCACGCAAACCCGTCCATACTTGTCCAAGTAGGAATCATCACCCGAAGGCGTAACGACCTTGCCCGTTACCACACCTTGGACCCGTGGTTTGTGAAAGAGCCTCGACGTGCGATAGACCACACTTGCAGGCTGCCCGTCGAAGCGGTTGGTATATGCAGGCCCGGCAGCGGCTTTCTCTGCGCGGTAGCTGGGTCGCTGTTCCCCAGTGTGCAGGACGCGCGTCACCAGGTACTTGGTGTTGGCTTCCGCTTGCGGGTACTCCGAAATCGTAAAGGTGAAGCCGGCCTGCATCGTGCTTGCGTAAGAATCCCCTGACGCAGTAACGCTCTCTGCATCATGAACGTCGCGGCCGACGTTCTGCAGAAACGTCTGCAGAGCGACAACATTACCGTCCCCGCTGTCGGTCTTCAGATAGGCCGACGGCCCATCAGCGTAGTCATAAAATTCGTGCGAGTTCGAGCCAAGCGACGACTTCGTGGCGGATTCGTTGGAACTGCTGGACACCGCGTACTGAGAAAAGCGGTAGTCCCACAGCTTGTGGGTGCCTGTCGAGAGTACGGACCGTGAGGAGAAGCGATACACGATGGGCTGGTAGAACCCGGCGGCGGCGTCGTGTCCTGGTGCATAACGGAAGGCTGCTGCCACAGCACATGGAGGCAGCTGCGCCGAAGCGTCAGCCAGCACCATGCTGTGGTCGGAGGCGGTGTGTGTGAAATAGAAGAAAAGGCCGTGCTGCGCCAGCAATCTTGACACAAAGTGATAGTCACTTTCACGGTATTGAGTGCAGTACTCCAGGGTTGTGTAGGTAGCCTGCGTGTTGTCCGTTGGGGTAATGCTGTAGGTGGTAAGTACCTGCTTGACGATCTCAAGCACGCTCAGGTTTTGAAAGACACGTGTCTGCATATTGAGTGTCAGAAGCCACACGCTGGGTACTAAGCGAAAACTATAGCTAATGAAGTCGGAATCGCCACCCAGCGACTCAATACTGGCGATCATGCCGTTAAAGTTCCGCTGGGTGCCGACATCGTCGACCTCCAGCGCAAGTGTTACCCGCTTGCCGATCAGGTCGGCAGGGCTGACGGTTGTATCCGGCGTGGCCAGCACTTCAAGAAAAATTTCGAAGAGTTCTGACACAGCTTCCGTACACCGGAACGATTCTGCCAGCAACACGTCGGCGCCCAGCGGAGTGGTAAGAGACATAAGCCGTTTGGTGTGCGCGTAACTTGCCATGCCTGTGATCACCCCATATGCTGCAAACGGCCGCACGGGGCCATGTCCTTGCTGCTGTGCGGTGCGTTCTCTCCAACTAGATCCGGCTTCAACTAAGCCGCGATTGAAACAGCATCCCATGCGTAGGTGAAATCGCCCTCGGATGAAACACCTACCTCAATGGCCTGGCTCTGCTCACCCTCGGCCATGCGGCTTAGCAGTGCCTTTGAGATCTCAGGCAACATCGTATTCGACAGTATGTTGTCCACGTTTCGGGCGCCACTCTCCACTTCAGTGCAACGTGCCGCCACTGAATTCAGCAGAGCGTCGTCATAAGTCATTGTGACCTTGTGGTTCTCCAGCAGACGCTTTTGTATTTTTCGCAGCTTCAGACGGATAATTTGCTTCAGCGCCTCGTCACGTACCGGCAAGTATGGCACGACGAGCATACGCCCAAGGAACGCTGGCTTGAAGATCTTATCCAGCTCCGGCTTGATGGCGCTGACCAGCGCATCTGGGAACGGCATCGTCTCCGGATCGGCCGTCAGCTTCATCATGGTGTCTGTGGCCGCGTTGCTGGTTAGGATCAAGACCGTGTTCTTGAAGTCAATAGAGCGGCCTTCACCGTCTTCCATGTTGCCCTTGTCGAAAACCTGGAAGAACAATTCCAAAACGTCCGGATGAGCTTTCTCGACCTCATCCAGCAACACCACAGAATACGGCCGGCGACGGACAGCTTCCGTCAGGACGCCGCCTTCGCCGTAACCCACGTAGCCCGGAGGCGAACCCTTCAAGGTCGAAACAGTGTGGGCCTCCTGAAACTCAGACATGTTGATGCTGATCAGGTTGCGCTCCCCGCCGTACAGCAGGTCAGACAGGGCAAGCGCCGTCTCAGTTTTACCCACGCCCGACGGGCCAACCAGCATGAACACACCTACCGGCTTACCGGGATCGTCCAGGCTGGCACGTGATGTGATGATGCGCTGTGCAATCGAAGCCATGGCGTGATCCTGACCTATGACGCGACGTTTTAGGAATCCATCCAGTTGCAGCACAGTCGCAATCTCGTCCTTGACCATCTTGCCGAGCGGGATGCCGGTCCATCCTGAGATCACCTCTCCCACCACCTGGCTATCCACAGCCACGCGCATCAGTGGCGTATCCCCTTGCAGCGCGGAGAGTTCGTTCTCCAGCGAAGCCAGCTTATCCAGCGACGCCGGTTCCGCGGCATTCTTCACGGTAGTCTCTGGATTCTCAAGCGCCTGCCGCACTGCGCGAATGCGATTGACCAGATCTAGTTCCTTACCCCACCGCTCGGTTAATGATGCAAGCTCTACCTGTGCAGTCGACAGCGAAGCTTCAATCTCGCCCAGGCGCTCAGCGTGTCTTGCGCCTGTAAGTTCCTCGCGAGCTAAGACACGTTTTTGTACTTCCAAATCGGCAATGCGGCGGCCTGCATCCTCAATGGCGGGTGGAGTGGTGCTCTGCCCCAGGGCAAGCCGCGCACAGGCAGTGTCGAGCACGCTCA
>CAXTFT010000097.1:0-13462 GCA_964243585.1 uncultured Terriglobus sp. | reverse complement strand
GGTCGCCTGGCGCTGCGAGTCGTTGAAGTACGCCGGAACGGTGATGACGGCCTCCGTCACGGACTGACCCAGGTAGTCTTCCGCGGCCTTCTTCAGCTTCTGCAGGATCATCGCGCTTACTTCGGGCGCGGTGTACTCCTTGCCCTGTGCCAGCACGGCCAGGTTGTCGCCCTTGGCGACGACCTTGTACGGCACCATCTTCATTTCGTCATTCACTTCATTCAGGCGACGGCCCATAAAGCGCTTGATGGAATAAATGGTGTTCTCAGGATTGGTAATGGCTTGGCGCTTTGCCACCTGGCCGACCAGGCGCTCACCGGTCTTGGTGAAAGCCACAATCGACGGTGTGGTGCGTCCGCCCTCTTCGTTGGGGATGACCTTGGGCTCGCCGCCCTCCATAACCGAAACGCAGCTGTTGGTGGTTCCCAGGTCGATACCGATGATCTTGCCCATCTGTCTTGCTCCTCCGGCGGCTCAGCCGCATTGTGCTTCAGAACTCTGCTGACCAGCAACTCAGCATGTACAGCATCACATGTGAGTGACTTACTGTCAATGTATCTGATGCCATTGCGTTCATCAGGATGCAGGTTGCTGCACACGGGCTAAACCGGTAGGTGAACACTGGATAATTGAGTAGCAGACACAACTCAGCGCCCGGGCCTTGTAAGCACGGGCGCTAAACGGTTCGCGATGGCACGAGATTGCTCCACAGGGTCTGGTCGTGCTTAGGTCGGGCGGCCTTAAGATCCGGACGGTGTTGTCGATGCGGCGGTTTGGACTGGCCCCTTCTGCTTCAACAGCTTTTCAACGAGCGACTCTGTCTCAGCTTTCAGATTGAGATAACTTTGCCCTGTCGCAGGACCCGAGAACCCGGCGTGAACCTCTCTCACCAGTCCATCGCGTCCTACAAAGAAGGCGGTCGGCCAGCAATTCAGATTCTTGCCCTGAGGCAGCTTTGTATTGAGTTGATCCGGCGTACCTGCAAGCAGAATCGGGTAAGTAATCGAATACTTTTTCTGGAACGCACGCAGGCGGCTTGGATCTTTAAGCTGATCCTGTTCTTCAAAAGACAGGGAAACAACCTCAAGTCCCTCACGACCGTAGCGCTTGTACAGTTCGACCAATAATGGCGCTTCATCATGGCAGTTCGGGCACCAACTGCCGCCCACCGCCACGATTACTACCTTGCCCGCGAACCTTGGATCGTTGTTCGTGATTTCGTGCCCACTCAGATCGGGCGCTGAGAAAGCGAGTGGCTGGGACGGGTCAACAACGGTTGTCTGCTCCGCGGCGTTGGTAGGTGGCGCAAGTTGCTGCTTGCGTGCCTCATCCGGGCGACGGCCAGTCCATCGCTGGTCACTGCGAAGCAGGTTGGTCAGGGTGATGGTTCCCGCATCCTCAAGCTTTACCCCGTATGCCTGCGCTCCAGAGGCAGAGAACCGGGAAAAGCGATACTGCTGTATCGCCGGATCGTAGCCTCCATAGAGACCGCCGGTGTCGCCGTCAATGCGAAGAACAACGGCACGGGCTTCGCCGGTCTTGCCGGTGGGTGGTGAGACACGGAGAGTCCATGCTGATTCGCCCTTTGGCGATTGCACCGCCACCTCCCAGTCCCCGGCAATCTTGCTTACGTCTCCTGCCTTGGTTCGCGGTGGAAGAACTTCTTTCTGAAGCACCAAAGCCGTGGCCGCGCCACGTGTTCCGCTGAAAGTGGCTTCTAGCCTACCGTCCTTAGTGTCACCTTCAAGCTTGCGTGCAAAGTAGTCGAAGTTCAGGATAAGGTGTCCGTCTTTCAAGATGCCCTGGTTGGACACAGTGCTTTCGTCACCATTTAGAAATGAACCGGTGACGCTCCCATCCGCTTTCGGTTCAGAGATCGAGAGTTGAACGGGCACCGCCTGATCATGGATCCGTGCGTTTCCAATCCATTGCTGTGCGCTTGCACAGGCGCTACCCGACAGCAGCGCGATCGCTACTGTTCTTACCAAAGCTTTCATCAGTGACCTTTTGAGTCGCAGGGGCACGTGGCCGCATGCGCGTTTAGGATGATCTTTGCTGGCCGGACAGTCTCCAGTACATACCAGCAGGCCTACGGATCAACAGCTACGCAGCGCTGACCTTATGCAGTGAGGGTTTGCGTTGCCAGCGGTAACGATCACGTAACTTGCAGGCGAAGATATCGAGCAAGGCTACGGTGTACGAGAAACGCAAACGCGTCAGGAACGATGCTTTTTCCATCACAAACCTCTTTCTTCAAAGTGGAGACCAAGAAGGCCGACTTATGACACGCATGCCGATCTACACCGATACAGGTGAGCGGAATGCAGTTTCAATCTGAATGGAATGGAGTGCATGTGACAGTTTCACCGCCACAAGTTCATGCTCTCTACTCACCTGGAGATCCCACACGGGAAACCTCCGCCCCAAACTGCTAGCTTAGGGGCGACAACAACGACGCAGGATGGTGAGGTGCAGCATTAGCGGTACGGTACCACATGTTCGCCAAATTCTAAAAGCAGGTTGCACGCTTTCTTCTTCTACTGCGGTTTTGCTTGTTCTCCCTCTAAACCGTTTGCTTTGCTTATGGCTAAGCTATCCACGCGAAGAGGTCTTCGTCATAGGTGTGGTATAGGTTTGTATATGCACACGTTCTCAAAGTCGCTCGGACGCCAGTCCAGAAGCCGCGTGCATTGTTTTACCTGTCGATGTCAGTAAGTTTTGCGGCCCTGTAAGGCCTTCGCAAGTCACTGACGCAGCACAAAGCTGCACTCATCAATCAGCGCGCCGGTCCAAGTATGGGTTCGGCATGTACCCCGCAGACAAAACGCTCTTTCGCAGGTTTGCGTCTGCTTCTATCCCGGAGATAAAAGTGTTCACTCGACCCGTGCGCAGACTACTTCTGCTTTCAACCATCAGTGTCCCGGCCACGGTGACCAGCAGCCAGACACTCACAAGTGCAACAGTTGTTGGCACGGTGGTAGACCAATCCGGCGCTGCTGTCGCTGGTGCTGCTATTCGCATCCGTCAACCGGAAACCGATGCAAGCAGCAGCGCTGTTTCCGGTTCTGCGGGGGAGTACCGCTTTCCTTTTCTCAAGCCGGGAGTGTATGACATTTCTGCTTCGGCAACAGGCTTCTCTCCCGTGACTGTGCATGTGACTCTGCTCGTCGGGCGAGAGCAGTCCGTGCCGATCGCCTTGGGTCTCCAATCACTACAGCAGACGGTAGACGTGAGTACCGCAGACAGCCAGTTGCAAACCGAAAACGGAAATCAGGTGACAAGCTACAGTCAAGGCTTTGTTGAAAACACGCCTGTTAATGGCGGAGATATTACCAACATCGTCTTCTCCACTCCAGGTCTGCGCTTGAACGTTGGCGGTGGTAACGCAAACTTCAATGTGAATGGCTTGCCCTTCAACTCCGTCTTGTTCACCGTCAACGGTGCAGATATTGTCGAACCTTATAACTTGAACAACAAATCAGGTGCCAGCAACAATACGTTGGGTGCAAACGACGTGTCGGAAGCCTCCGTCATCACGAATGCTTACAGCGCGCAGTTCGGTCGTGAGGCTGGGGCGCAGGTCAACTACATTAGCAAATCCGGTACCAATCAATTCCACGGCAACCTGGTTGAAAACTATAACGGCAGCTTTCTAAATGCCAACGACTACTTTAACAAGTTAAGCAACACGCCCCGTGCGCGTTCCGTGGCAAACCAGTATGCGGCTTCCATTGGAGGACCCATTCTGCGGGACCGGCTGCAGTTCTTCGTCAACACCGAAGGTCTACGCTACGCCTTGCCATCCAGCGGCGTGGTCTCGCTGCCCTCGCCCCAGTTGCAAAGCTACATCCTTGCGCGTGTGCCGAGAACTTCCCTGCCGACATACCAGTCGCTCTTTACTGCGTACAACTCCGCGCCTGGGATCAGCCGCGCGGTACCGGTTACAAATGGTTCGCTGCCGCTGCAGGACAGCAGCAACAATCTGGGCTGCGGTAGGCAGACCTTTACCGGAACTTACGTGAACGGCAACACCGGGCCCCGCTTCGGGCGCGAGGTTCCGTGCGCCATTGCATTCGGTACAACCGCATCAAGCATCAATACGGAGACATTCATCTCAGGGCGCATCGATTACACGATCAACGAGAAGCAGAAGATTTATGTTCGTGTCAGCCGCGATGCTGGTGTGCAGGCAAGTAGTACCAGCACGGTAAGTCCGCTGTTCAACCAGCAAAGCATTCAGCCGTGGGTTATTCCGCAGCTGAACTATACCTATGCCATCACGCCGAAACTGGTTAATAACTTTATCCTTAACGGTAATTGGTACTCCATTCGCAGCGGTAATCCCGATTACGCCGCGGCAGTAGCGCTTCTACCAACATCTTTCAGCTTCACTGATGGCGGTGCGAACGGCAGCGCCACAGGCAGCCAGTTCGCGCGGGTAGGTCCAGTGTTTCCTACGGGACGTCGTGGGCAGCAACTCGGCATTATTGATGACCTGTCCTACAGCATTGGGCAGCACACGCTGCAGGCCGGCGTAAACGACCGGAACAATCGCATCAGTGACGCGAACGTAGCCAGTGGATCTGTCATCGGCACTTATACCTTCGCGGACCTGACGGACTTTGCGAACGGGATCGTGAACAGTACCGGCAAAGGCAGCACCTACACGCAATCTTTTCCCGTGTTGAACACCGTGCACACGCGGCTTAATTCCCTGGGCTTTTATTTTCAGGATGAGTGGAAAGTCAGACGTAATCTGAACCTTACCTACGGAGTTCGTTTCGAGTTGCAGGGCAATCCATCATGCAAGGAGAACTGCTACTCGCGTGCTAAAGCAGCCTTCCTGGGCGACGGTTACCAGTCGGGTACGGCAGTGCCCTACAACACGACCCTTCTGGCTGGACAAGGCAAGAACTTCAAAGGTTTCGAAGGTGTGGTGACAGAGCCGCGTTTCGCATTCGCCTATTCACCGCAGGGTGAAGGTAAAACAGTTGTGCGCGGTGGCGTAGGGTTGTTTGCAAACACCATTGCCGGAAGCATTACCGCAAGCCTTTACGGAAACGCACCAAATAAGTTCACGCCCACGGTGAGCAGCGGAGCGGTTGGGGACGGCAGTTCCGCAGGCAGTTCACAATCCGCTGCTGTCGCTTCAAATGCCGCTTTTCAGAACGGCTTTGCGCAAGGCAGCACGCTTGCACAATTGAGGGCTGCCGTACCCGCAGGCACCAGCTTTGCAACACCGACGCTCTACGTCAACCCTGACCTGTTCCACACGATTAAGGTGCTGGAGTGGAGCGCCGAAGTAGAACAGCCATTAGGACCGCGTGACCTGCTAAGCCTGTCCTACAGCGGAAACCATGGCTACGACGAACCGCTGTCAAACACTGCGGCAAATGCTTACGTCAATAATTCGTCACTGTTCCCGACAGGTTTTGCCGGCCTGCCGAGCACCATCCCGGATGCTCGTTTTTCTACCGTGACGCAGATTTCAACTGCAGGGTTCAACAATTATCATGGGCTGACCATTGCGGAGCGCCATGGTCTTTCACGCGGCCTGCAGGGCCAGCTGAGCTACACGTGGAGCAAGGCGCTGCAGTTTGGAACCGTCTTTAATCCGGGCGTGTTCGCAGCAGGACCAAACGGTGGCAGTTCAGCAAATCCTGCCCTGGGTGTTAACGCGAACAATAACCTGAGTACCGGTGCATACGGTCCTACTAATTTCGATACGCGGCATAACTTCCAGGCTGATCTTGTTTATGTCGAACCCGCGATGAGAAACCGGCTATTGGATCGTCTTATCGGCCGTTGGACCGTGGGTGGCAAGCTTTACCGCTACAGCGGCCGGCCCTTCTCAGTGACCAACAGCCAGGTCGCTACCAGCTTGAACATCAGCACGTTCGGTGCGGGCAGCGTGCTCGCCGATGCACTTACACCAGGCGTCGTCGGTGCACGGTGCGGCAAGGACGCGGTACGCAGCGCCTGCCTCTCCACCACGCAGTTCGCCAGCGCTGTTTCTGCAGCCAATCCGAATGGGCAGCGTGACTTTGGCAACACCTCACCGAACAGTTTTCGCGGACCAGGCTTCTTCTCCATCGCCGCGCAACTCAGCAAAAGCGTTCCGATGACTGAGCACACGCACTTTGATCTCGGCGCTGATGCGTACAACCTGCTGAATCACACAAACCTTGCAGTGCCAAGCGGCAATGCCGGCGCAGCGGGCTTCGGTCTCATCACGTCCACGGTAAGTTCACCGACAAGCATCTACGGCACGGGCCAAGGCGCGATTGTGTCCGGGCGCGTGCTGGTTGTCTTCGGCAAATTCCTCTTCTAACCGTTCAACCGGAGTGACAATGAGATCGTATGCGTGGCTCTTGCTTTTCCTTGCGCCGGTAACGGTAGCGGCTCAGCACCTTACCATTGAAGACCTTCTGGACACCGGTAACCTGCGCGAGGCCAGCGCATTGCTATCACCAGACGGTTCTACCTTTGCAACCGTGCAGCGCGGGCAAATAGCAGTACGCCCGGTAGAGGGTGGTGAAACAAAGCTGCTGACGACCAATGCCGCACCCAAGTCTGAGCTGAGCTGGTCGAAGGACAACACGAGCCTTGTTTTCATTAGCCAGGGAGACGTGTGGACCGTGCCCGTGCAGGGTGGCGCGGCAAAACGATTGACGCATGACCCCGCCGGTCCGGGCGATCCGCGTGGGGCGACGGATCACCACCCACTGTGGAATCCCCAGGGTGACTGGATCCTCTACCAGTCAGGCCGTAACGGCTTCAACGAGCTCTACGCCATACGGGCTGACGGTACCGGGGAACATCAGCTTGCCGCAACCGAAATTTACACCGGCACGGATGCGATCCCCGTTCCGGGACGTGCTGCGAATGACGCCCCTGACCGGGGTGACGCTGTAGCCTCGGATCGCTTCGATCCAAATCCGTCGTGGTCGCCGGACGGCACAAAGATCGCCTACACAGAACGCTCACGTCAACACTTTTCAGGCAGGCTGACAGTACTACCCTTTGACACAAAGACCGGCATTTGCGGCAGGCCCAAGGTGCTGTACACAGCAAAGAATGATCCTGGAGGAGCCTGGGCCATTAACACGGCAGCCTGGCTTCCTGACAGCCAGTCACTTGTCGTGGTGCTGCAGGAGTCAGGCTGGGACAAGCTTTGGACGATCAATGCTGCAGGCGGTAAACCACGACCACTGACCACCGGTCCGGGAGAAGATGAGAATCCCGTCGTGGCACCCGATGGCCAGTCCATTGTCTTCACGTCCAATCGCGATCTGGCTGAGGAGCGACATCTCTGGATTGTTCCCGTCACGGCTGGAACAGCTCGCCGGCTGACGCATCTTTCAGGCATGGAAGGCGGCCCGCAGTGGACGCGGGATAACAAGCAGCTTTATTTCACGCTTGGCACCGCATTGCAGGCGCCTGCTGCCTACCTTGCCGAGGTTGACAACGCCGACAGTGCCAGGCTCCTGCAGACAGAACACGCTTCAAAGTTCGCGGAACTCGGCCTTCAGCCAGAAGTAGTACGCTTCCACGGTGAGGACGGCCTGCCACTTGCCGGCATCCTGTACAAGCCTGCGCACTTCGATTCCACCAGACGGTACCCCACGGTAATCTCCGCGCACGGAGGACCTGAAGGCCAGACAACGCTCACCCTTTCACCCTGGTCGCTCTTTCTCGCCGATCACGGCTATGTCGTGCTGGAGCCCAACTTTCGCGGCTCGACGGGTTATGGAGAACGTTTCCGAAACAGTAATGTTGAGGATTCCGGCGGTGGCGAGATCAGGGACATCGCTGCTTCCGTCAAGTACCTTGTGGACTCAGGCATCGCAGATCCAAGGCGGGTGGCCATCAGCGGTGGCAGCCACGGAGGCACGGTTGTTGCCAACGCAGTCGCGAAGCTACCGGATACGTTTGCCGCCGGCATCGAGATGTTCGGGGTTGTGGATCGTGCTTTGTTCCTGAAGTACACGAACCGCAACTCGGCTATTCGCTGGGAGACCAAGATGGGTGGGCCTCCGGAAAGCAAGCCCGCGGTTTACCGCAAAGCAAATGTCCTGCTGCAGGTGAATGCCATCAAGACACCGCTGCTTATCCTGCATGGCGAGCAGGACCCACAAGTCCCGCCACAGGAGTCGCAGCAGTTTGTAGCAGCCTTGAAGGCCGCGGGAAAACCATACGACTATCACACGTACCCCCGTGAAGGTCACGGGTTTCAGGAGCGTGAGCATCGCCAGGATGCCTATGAACGGCAGATCGCCTTCCTGAACCACTACCTGCTCAGTTCAACGAAAGCGCCTTGATGCAGGCCGGATGACGGTCTACCTCACGTTGTCAAACCTGCTTGGGAGCCACAGGCCGGGACCACCTAAGAGCATTGCTGCTTGCTAACGAGGTGCTCCAGTAGTGTCTCCTGCCCCGGTGGTGGTTCCTGTGCTAGAGCTGGTTCCAGTGCCAGGGGTGTTTCCGGTCCCTGTCGTAGCTCCTGACCCGGCAGTAGAGGGCGCAAAGATACTGGTCGATCCTGCACCGGGCAAACCGCCAAAGGAGCCGTTGCCGCTTGCTGCGGGGCTGCCGCCGAAGATGCTTACCTTGGCTTTCAGCAGCTCAACCCGCGGATCGTACAGGAACTCCCAGTCTTCAATATTTTCCGAGCCATTCCACTCCACCAGGCCGTGGCCCTTGGCGTTGCTGGCCACTCCTAGAAAAGCACCCTTGCTGCCCTGAAAGGTCGTTGCGCTGGTACCCGAGCCGAAGCTGCTTGCGCTGGAACCTGCTGCGCCGCCTGACGTGGAAGTAGCCCCCGTCAAAGCCTGCGACCCTGCGGAACCTTGTCCGGCAGAACTAACACCCGTGCCACTGGAGGAGCCGCCAAGCGAGCTGTTGCTGGAAGAACCGCCCAGTGTGCTGCCGCCGAAAGCCCCCCCGCCAGCAGCGCCCGGATTGGACTGCATGCCTGCAACCGAGCCAAGATTGCCAACGGCGGCACCCTGCAGGGGCTCTCCAAAAAAGCCTTTGACCTCGGTTTTTGCGGTGCCTACCAAAATCAGCCGGTAATCATCTTTGGTTAGTGGATCCTTGTACTGCTGCCGCAGGTACTTAACGTTGGCCGCGCTGGAAACACCGGTCGTTCCTGACCCGAGCAGTTGGTCTACAGAACTGGGAAAACGCTGCGTCTTGCGGTAATAAAGCTGGATGGCGCGAACGTATTCCTGCGCGCGATGTTCGGATTCGACCTCGCGATCGCGCTCCAATTGTTTTGCAACCCGTGGCGCGGCGATGCCCAACGCGAGGATGAGCAGGAAGCAAACTACGACCAGGCCAATCAGAAGATAGCCCTCGTCGTTCGGTCGGCTTTTCGGCGCTTGGTTCACTGCGGACTCATGGAAAGGTGCTGGGTGTTGTTGTTGGAAAGATCGGTTAATTCAACACCTGTAAGTGTGACGATCCCAACACGATAGCGCCGGTTGACAATGTCTCCGGTGGAGGCAATAAAGACGTCTTCACCCCGCAGAAGAAAGGCTTGCCGCTTGCCGTCACGGCTGGTCGAAGTGCCGAAGAAGCGCAGGTCGATCGGTGGCGGCGGTGGTGGACCCACTGGGCCAGTCGTTGGCGGAACATACCGGGCGGTCGCCAGGGGAGTGGGAATTTTGATCACAGGAGCCGCGGAAACTGCATCAGCGGGCAGAAAGATGTTGCGGCCACTGCCGGAGTAGACCAAGGATTCGGTCAGCAACATGCCTTCCGGATGCAACGTGGGGTCGAGCCGGGATGGGGCACTGCGGGTTTGGGTTATCGGCGCTGCTGCCGGACGGCTGGTCGTCACAACCGTGGCCGGCGCGGAAGCAGGCGGATCGGAGCTGCCGCCGCTGCCTACCAGGGTATAGATCAGGTAGCCGACCGCCAGCACTCCGAAGCTCCCGGCTGCGATCAACTTCCTGCGATCTTCCGTGCCTGCCTTCATCGCGAACCTCCCGCACCCGCCGCAACAGCGGGAGTGTTAAGAATGGGCTCTCGAAGGTACGTTCCGACACGCATTTGCAGGTTTACCAGGCCGTTTTGCGCACCGCTGAGCGTCATGTTTTCGACCAGAAAGAAGCTTTTATCGCGTTCCAAACCGTTCACAAACTGTGCCAAAGCGCGATATTCACCCGTCACAGCTGCGTCGATCCGTAGTTCCGTCGCACCATCGCTCGAGGGTGCCGCAACGTAGGAAGCCCGGCTTAGCCGGACACCTGTCCGCTTGGAAAGCACCCCTAGCTGAGCCAACATGTCGGAGTAAGCATACGGCAGCCGATCCGAATAGAACTTTGCAGCTTCCGCGTCAGAGGCCAGCAGCTTGGAGTCGAGTCCACGCAACTGTCGTGCTGACAGCTCTGCAGCCGCCACTCGAGACTTGGCAGCCGCAGCCGCCGCCTCGCCCTGCGCACCGGTACTGCCGCTGATTAGAGAGAGGCGAACACCAAAGTACAGGCAGAGCAGCAGGAGCAGCACGGCACTGGCAATATGTAGATTCAGCAGCGAAGCGGCTTTCTGCAACCGTTCGCGCCGCTCGCTGGAGAAGGTGACGCCTGAGGGCAGTCTCACGGTTGCACCTCGCCTTCCGGGCCTGGCTTGCGTGACATGGGCGCCTCACGAAGCCGTGCCTGCAGCGGGTTATAGCCGGACACAATTTCAAACTCGACGCCGGAGATCGGGGGCAGGCCGTTTGTGCCACTTGAAACGCTCGTCGGCTGCGGCAGGCCGTTAGCCCCCAGCGTCTGGCGGGCGCTATTGGTGTTGGCCGTCTGCTGCGCCTCACCGGCCAGGCGTGGAGAAAGAAAGCGTCGCGAGCCTTCCAGATTGCGGACGAACTGCACGGTACGTTCGCGGTCCCCCAGCACCCGCAGGCGAATGCTGACCTCACCCGTCGCGCTGACGATGGGCTCAATGGATTGCACCTGCACGCCGCTTGGCAGCACGTCTTCAAGGTCCATCAGAACGGCGGTCCACGAGAAACTTTTGCGCGCAAATAGCGTGTTCAGAAACCCATTCCGGCTGAGCGTGGCCGCATTGACCGGCTGCCGTAGACGGGATTCGTTGGCGGCTCGTTCGCGGCCAAGCGAATCCGCCTGCGCGTTCAGGCGGGCAAGCTGCCGCTGCTGCTCTGCCGCGCGCGAGGTCATGCTGTGCAGCCAGATGCCGAGGCCGAGCGCCAGCAATGCCAACACCGCAAGCGCGATCCGGAGCTGCCGAAGCAGCCGATCCAGTTCGACATAGGGCCGTGTTGCGAGATTGATCTGGATGCGCACGTCAGCCCTTCAGCGCTCCCCGCAGGCCAGCCAGCAAACCACGTGAGACTGCCGTACCTGCAAGCAAATCCGTCGATTGCAACACATCACGCGCACCCAAGCCGGAACCTTCCAGAACGACTTCGAGAGCAGAAGGGGACAGCGTACCGGCAGTCAGAACTTCTTCCGGCGCAACGGCCAGCGAGTCTTCGTAGTAAGCGGCTGCAACCGAGATCGCCTGCAGCAATTCAAGTTGTGCGCGCTCGGCGGGATCCGCGTCTGAGAGCACTCCCGCCTGCACCATCTCTGCAATCGCCACGTCACTGTCGTTCCCGGCTTCGGAGGCCATGGCCACGTTCGCCGGTTCCAGCGAAACAGCCGCAGCAGCTGCCGCCATCGGGTCTGATTTCAGCTCCAGCGTCCGATGCAGCAGCAGTTCTCCGCGCCGCAGAATGGCCGTGGTGACGGCGAACTCGCTGCCGTTGACCAGCAGCGCAGCCGACTGCCCCGCCTCATCGATGACAGCAGAGACAGCGAGCGTGCTGGGCAGCACCGCGCCCGGCTCGAAACCAGCTTCACGCACGGCAGACTCGTACTCGGCCAGAACCTCATTCGGAATCGCTACCACCAATACCTGTAGCACCAGCGCGTGGCGGCTCATTACCTGGTGGCTGATCTGCGAAAGTTCCGGCGGAAAGGGCAGCAACTTGGTCAGGCGAAAGCGCAGCACCGGCAGGATGTCATCGGCCTTCGAGGGCAGTTCATCGAAGTCCAACAGCAGAACGCGCACAGCAGTGTCAGGAACGATCAGCGTCACATCGCGCGATTTATCCGCCTGTACCGCGCCAAGCGTCTTTTTCAGCGCGGCAATTACAGCGATGCGGTCAATGATGTTGCCGACCCGCAACGATGGTACTACCGCCCCCGCTGAGAGGGCCACGCTGCTGACCTGTGCCAGTAAGCCGACGGAGTCGCTGGCCGAAGCCGCATACACGCCTTCCGGGCGCACTTCAACAGCGATGCGCGGACGCACCTGCAGAGTCGATTTGGGGAAGAGGAACGCCATGCGGAAGACAAATCCAGACTACATGCTTGAGACGGGTGAACTCGCGGAAGACAGCACACAGTACCCACACAGCGGGTCACATTGGGAAGCCATCATTGCACCACCATCTTTACGGCTCGTAATCAGGTCTCACTTTGACCTACGAAGCTGGAACTTAAGTTATGCGACGCGCTTAGACAGTTCATCCACTCGACCTTCGAGTTTCTGTTCCATGCCATAGAAACGCTGATAATCCTCCGTCAGCGTCGCCAGGGAGCCCCGCACCTCAGTAAATTGACGCTGAACATCGGTGAATTGCCGCTGAACATCAGCAAATTGCCGGTTCGTATCGGCACGAGTGTCAGTAAATTGGCGGTTCGTATCGGCACGAGTGTCAGTAAATTGTCGACTCATATCAATGCGCAGATCACTCAATCGCTGATTCTGGTGAATCCATGCGAGGATCACCAGCACGAATGATCCAATAGCTGTGCTAAGCAGCGAGATGAATTGCACATTGCTCATTCGTGTTACCTCCGCAAGCGTGACTGGAAGATTGGTATCTCACGTGATTATGCATCATCACTATCGTCCACTCTCGATGAAGGTAACCTTGTTGATCTCGTGCAGCGTGGTGATGCCGGCACGCACACGCTCCAGAGCAGAGTCACGCAGGAAGAGCATGCCTTTCTCCTTTGCCTTGCGGCGGATTTCGGAGCCGGGCTTCTTCTCAAGCAGCAGTTCTCGCACTTCATCATCCAGTTCCAGCAGTTCATGGATGGCAGAGCGGCCGCGGAAGCCGGTGCCGCCGCACTCGATGCAGCCGGAACCCTCGCGGAAACGGAAGCCCTGCCAGTCCGCGGGTTCCAGGCCGTTTTTGACCAGCTCATCATCGGAGTAGGTGCGGTGCGTGGCGCAGAAATCGCAGATCTGGCGCACCAGCCTTTGCGCCAGAATGCAGTTCAGCGCGGAGACAAAGTTGTACGGCTCCACGCCCATGTTCAGGAAGCGACCCAGCACGTCAACGACGTTATTCGCGTGCACGGTGGTGAACACGAGGTGCCCTGTCAGTGCAGAGTTGATGGCGATCTGCGCCGTCTCCGCATCGCGGATTTCACCCACCAGAATC
>CAXTFT010000096.1:9508-13463 GCA_964243585.1 uncultured Terriglobus sp. | reverse complement strand
AGAACGGCTTCATCACCAACGAAATCATGAACGACACCGGCGGCCACCAGATGGCGCACATCGAGTACCCCGGCCTGCCGACCGAGTACGTCATGGAGATGGTGCACCGCTTCTACGACGAGTACTACTTCCGCCCCAAAGCGGCGTTTCGTGTGGTCTGGAAGGCAGTTGTAAACCGTGACGTGCCACGTTTGTACGTGGAAGCAAAGGCTTTCATGAAGCTGCGTTCGCAGCGCAACAAGGCTTCGCGCGCTAAAAAAGAAGAGAACGCACTCAAGGCGCAGGAATCGGTTAGTATGAATGCCTAATCGTGCACAGATTCCAACGGAGGCCGGCCGCGCGCCGGCCTCTTCTGTTGCACGGCAGTCGCACCGGCTCGAACCCATGCAGTACGCCATGCTGGTCTTCATCATGCTTGGAGCCTCTATCGGCGATGCTCTGTTGAGCCGCGGCATGCGGCAGGTGGGACCAGTGTCATTCCATCATCTCGGCCTGCTGCTGCATGCACTGCTCAATCCCTGGGTACTTGCAGGCATTGCTGTCCTGATCAGCTTTATGGGCAGTTATATGACAGCGCTCAGTTGGGCCGACCTGACCTTTGTGCAACCCGCAACCGCTTTCGGAAACGTGGTAACAGCACTCATCGGCCGGCTGTGGCTGCATGAGGCCATTACGCCCATGCGCTGGGCAGGCATCGCCTGCATTGTCATCGGCGTAGGCTTCGTGGCGAACGGACCTTCGCGGACCGAGCACCTTGCCCTGGCGGAAATGCAGAGTGAGCAGCCGTGAGTGTCGTTCCCGGTTCCTCCACCATCATCACCATCGTCGTCATGGTGCTGGGTGCCACCGCAGGCGAAACTCTCATCTCTGCGGCGATGACGCGTGTGGGTGATCTGGACACAATCCGCGCGAAGTCGGGTCTCCGGGGAGCGATTGCGGCGGTCGTCCGCTCTCCCCTTTTGATTGGCGGCATTCTCTGCATGGCAATCAGCTTCTTCTCGCTCCTGTTCGCGCTGTCAGGGGCCGATCTCAGCCTGGTAGCACCCGCGACAAACTCGCTCACCTTCATCGCGACTGCTGTTGCAGCGAAGTTCTTCCTGAAGGAAAACGTGGACAGGCGGCGCTGGCTTGCCGCGCTCTTTGTCGCGGTAGGCGTTGCGTTGATCGCGCGCTGAAACAGATCGCATGCCAGCTACGCCCGGCTACGCGCCAGCAGCTTCATCAGTCCTGTGGGGGGCAGATCGGGATGCAGATACTTCTGCGTTTGACCGCTCGCCACTGCCACCGCTTCAGCGGCCAGAAAGCCGCCGCGAACAGCACCCTCCATCGTCGAAGGCCAGCCGGTTTGCGTCCAATCTCCGGCAAGAAACAGGCCCGTCTCGTTCGTCGACTGGACAGGCCTGCTCGCATCCAAATTCGGAGTCACGGAGAAAGTCGCGCGCGCGTCCTTCAGGATGCCGCTCTTGATCAGCCTTGCTTCCTTCACGGCAGGGAAAAACATCTGGAGCTCGCGCAGGGCAGAACTCAGAATAGCCTCACGCGTTTCATGCAACTGCAAAAATGAAGCGCTGATCGTCAGCTCCACATAGTGGCCTTGCGCGCCGGGCCAGCGACGAATACGCGACTTGTTGAAGATCCACTGAATGCCGGTATCCAGCAGGACTGCGTGCTCCAGTTCCGTGATTTCCCGGTCAAACCAAAGGTGAACCGTGCAAATGGGTGCGTTGCGAAAGCTGTCAAAGCAGACGGGCAAACCTGGCCGTAAAGACTGCGCCTGCTGAAATGGCACTGCAAGGATGACATTCTGCGCGCAAAAGTTACCCTCACCAGTCTCCAACTCCCACCCATCCGCACCGGCGTGGAGACTGTTCACGGATTGTTGCAGGCGCAATTCAGTTCCCTGCCGGACAGAATGCTCCGCGACGGATGCATAGAACTGCGACAGCGGCAGCGTTGGGATGCCGAGGCGCGCGCCTTCTGCAGACTTCAGGAACGATTCGTGGAAGACCTGTCCAGCGTACCTCGTCGAGCAGCGCTCAAAGCTGTCGTTCAGAGCACCCACGATGACCGGCTCCCAAAGGTGGCGGATCGCACGTTCCGTCTGGCCGGTCCTCTTCAGCCAGGTGGCGAAACTTTCCGTGTCAGCTGCCGGATAGCCGCGAGTAAACTCCAGCAGACCGCGCGCGATCGCCGCCTTGTCCCGAAGGGAGAGCATGGGCGCTCGCAGGAAGTCAAAGGACGTGTGCAGCGGCGCAGGCAGCAGACCTGGCTGCAAGGTTGTGCGCTGCGCCTTGCCCGGCTGGAGAAAGGTCAACGAGTCGTACCAGCGGATGCGGTCTGCAATGCCAGCCTCCGCACACAAGGCGCGAAGATTCGTACAGCAGCCTAGCAGGACGTGCTGGCAGTCGATCTCCTCGTGAAGCGAAGGGTGTTCATACGAGTAAGCGCGTCCACCGACAAAGGGCTTGCGCTCCAGCAGCAGCACACGAGCACCGGATCCGCTGAGCGCGCTGGCAGCAGCAAGACCGGCAAGACCGGCACCCACGACTGCTACGTCAAACGATGCTGCCTTCATGCGTATAACCTGCGGCGCGAGAGTAGACCCTGTACCAGGCCGCCTGCCAGCACCAGCAACTTGCGCGCCGTGGAAACACGCACACGCTGGTTGAAGACCCGGTAGTGGACACCGATAATGCGGCGCAGCAGCAGGTGGTAAATGTGTACCAGCACGCGCATGGCCGGACGACTGTCCGGTGCCAGTAGTGGAATCAGGCGATCTGCCGCCGCATAAAGCGACTGTGCCCGGATGGCCAGCTCTGCGAGCAGCGTTTGCACGGCAGGACTTACTTCGTTGGCCCTGGATTGCGCGAGCACGTCCGCAGGCACAAGGCCATACTTCCCAAGCAATTCCTGAGGCAGGTAGATGCGTCCACGGTCCGCGTCTTCCCTTACATCACGAAGGATGTTTGTCAGTTGAAATGCAAGACCTAACTGCTCCGCATATGCTTCGGCTGCGGGATCGGAATAGCCGAAAATGCATATCGTGACCAGACCAACCACCGAGGCGACCAGGAAGCAGTAGCGGTCGAGGGCGGCCAGTGTTTGGTACTGATCGATCGGATGGCCCTCTACCTGGATACGGTGCACACCCTTTGGCAACTCAGGAGCAAGGTCCATGGTCGTCCCTTCCACCAGCTTGTCCAGCAGGCTTCCAGGAACCCCGAACTCCGCCTGCACATGCCGGACGGCAAGGAAAACCGGCACATCCTCCCCTGCAACGTGGGCACCTGAATGCCAGGAGTGCAACCATGCCGCCATAATCTGGCGACGCTGTTCAACAGGTACGGTGTCGTCATCGGCAATATCGTCCGCGCGCCGCATAAAAGCATAGACTGCGCACATGGCATCTCGCTTCTTTGGTGGAAGCGCAAGAAAGCCATAGTAAAAATTCTTCGCCTCCCGTTTTGCCACAGCGCGGCAGTACGCATAAGCGCCCGCCAGTTCCCCACCCGGTACGCTCATCGCAAACCCTTTGAGCTGCGATGGAGGCCCAATTTTCCCAGGCCAGCGCCAAGCAGGAGCCGCAGCTTCGCTCCCCGGCTTACCTCAGGGCGCTGGCTGAGGGTGTTGTAGTCAATCTCTTCGATGGCACGCAGGATGGCCAGGCCACCCTCTGTAAACAGCCGAAGGGTCGCCGCCAGTTGATGTTCTACGCGGTCGATCAGCGGGGCACCTTCCAGTAACATCGCGCGAGTGTCTACGACCAGCTCACGCAGAACAGCGCGGTATGCATCGTTCTCCTGACCGAAGCGCAGCATGTCTTCAGAAAGGGCGTACTTCGCCAGCCGGTCCTGTGGCAGGTAGATACGGTTGCGCTGCTGCAGATCCTCGCCGACATCCTGCCAGAAGTTGGCCAGTTGCAGTGCGGTGCAGGTGCGGTCTGACAGGGCATGCA
>CAXTFT010000096.1:1300-9483 GCA_964243585.1 uncultured Terriglobus sp. | reverse complement strand
CCCGCCAGATCCGCAAAACGCGTCTTGGTCTGGTCATCTCGGAAGGCACGCAGGAGATCCTTGAAGCATTCACGCGGAAGGTCGCAAGCGGTGATGCTCTCGTGAAGGGCGACATACACCGGGTGCTTTGATACTTCGGGAGTGTCGTAACATTCGTCCAGCATGTCGCCCCATGTTGTAAGCAGGCGCAGCGCCGTGGCATGGTCTGCCACTTCATCTCCCAGGTCATCCGACACGCGGCAGTATGCATAGAGGGCGTGAAAATGTGGCCTCAGCTTCGCAGGAAGAAAGTGGGTGGCAACGTGGAAGTTTTCATAGTGAGACTCCGCCAGCGCCTTGCACCAGGTCAGTGCCTCCGGCAACGTTGGGCGAGTCTCCGGTTCCAGGTAGGCGGCAGGTGCGCCCTCCAGCCGTTGTATGGATAGCTGCACCGCAGTCGTCATGCCGGCTCCTGTGCGAGAACGGCCGTCTTGATGTCGAGCATTTGCGTGTTCGAACGCACCAGCATGCGGCGGAAGACATCCGGCACCTCACGGAGGGCAACCGTCGCAGTAATGAAGTCTGCAGCCCCGATGCTGCCACTGGCAATCAGTTGGAAGGCGCGGCGGCATGTGTCCGGCGTGTGATGAAAACTGGCCTTGAGCGTGATGTCGCCGTAGTGCAGGCGGTTGGTGTCGAACGAAACACGGGTCCCACCCGGCGGCCCGCCAAATAGATTGACCACCCCGCCCTTGCGCACCATGTCGACAGCCTGTTGCCAGGTTTCAGGTGTTGCGACACATTCGACGACTACGTCGGCACCCTCTTCATCTTCCGTTAAAACGCGGACTGCCGCGACCGTGTCCTGACCCGCGGCAATGCGGACAACCTCGTCTGCACCGAAGTGACGCGCGCTCACCACCTGGTCCTCACGTTTGACCACGGCAATGACCCGGCACCCTGCGATGTGGGCGGTGCGGATGAACATCAGTCCGATGGGACCGGCACCAAGCACAGCCACGGTATCGCCGCGGCGGGCACCCGACTCTTCCAGGCCGCGCACCACGCAGGCCAGCGGCTCAGTGAGTGCGGCATGCTCAAACAGCATGCCAGGCGGCATCTGCAACGTATTCTTTTCGACAATGCGCGAGGGAACTCGTACATACTCTGCGTAGGCACCGTTGTTGAACAGCAGATCGCTGCAAAGGTTTGGCTGACCACGCCTGCAGAAAAGGCAACTGCCACAAGGCGCGGAGTTGAGCGCAACTACCCTGTCGCCCACGGCGAACGCCGTCCCCTGGTCGTCCACTGCTACAACCGTGCCGGCAACTTCATGCCCGAAGAGCGCCGGTGGCACCAGCATTTTCGCGTGATATCCGCGGCGGTAAACCTTCAGATCGGTACCGCAGGTTAGTGCCGCCCCGACGCGCAGCAGCAGTTCGCCGCGTCCAGGCTGCGGAACGGCTACCGTTTCTAGCCGGAGGTCTTCAATCCCGTGCAGCACCACGGCCTGCATCTTAGAAACCATCTTTTATATTTTCTCATCTGCGCCAGTTCGGAACCCGGCCGGGGTTCCATTTGGGACGGATCTGCCGTGAACCTGAAAACCTACGAAACGACGTGCAGTGTTTGCGCATCAGAGTACTGCAACTGACACATTCATTTTAGACAGGCAACATTACCGAACATGCCATTTGCGTCACCCACCGAGTTCGCCAAGACGCAGGTTGCCGCCGCACAGGAATACTTCATCCTTTGTGCACGATCCCTGGCTGCCTTGTTTACACCCCCGATCTACCTGTCGGACATCTTCACCCAGATGGATTCGATCGGCTTTGGGTCGCTGCCTATCACGATTCTGGCCGGTTTTTTCACGGGTTGCGTGCTGGCCCTGCAGTCAGCGACTTCGCTGCAGCAGTTTGGCGCGGTTAGCATGACGGGCCGCCTGGTATCGCTTTCCATGATGAAAGAACTCGGTCCCGTGCTGACCGGCCTGATGGTCTCTGGCCGAAATGCCTCCGGGATGGCCAGTGAACTTGGGTCTATGAAGGTCACCGAGCAGATTGACGCCATGCGAGCGCTGGGTGTCGACCCCATACGTAAGCTGGTCACGCCCCGGGTGACCGCGACTGTTTTCATGCTGTTCTGGCTGACCATCCTCTCAGACGCAGTAGGCGTTGCAGGCGGCGGTCTGGTGAGCGTCTTCATGCTGGGGCTCAATGGCACCTCCTACTTCCACTCCACGTATCGCGCACTTGTATACGGCGATGTGGTGCAGGGTATGGCGAAGCCGGTGTTTTTCGGCTTCATTATCTCAACCGTTGGTTGTTATTTTGGGATGAGTACAAAGGGCGGCACGCAGGGCGTAGGCCGGGCAACAACACAGGCCGTTGTTGTCTCCTCCGTATTCATCATCGTGGTGGACTTTCTGATCAGCCGTGTGACCATCGGCATCTTCGGGCGCTGACATGTCTGACGAAAAGCAAGACACGCCGGACAAGCAGCAAAATGACGGACCCGTCCTCCAATTGAAGGACGTCAGCATCACCTTTGATCGTGAGAAGGTGCTGGATGGCGTGAGCTTCGACGTGAACCCCGGTGAGACTCGGGTGCTGCTAGGGCCCGCCGGCGGCGGCAAAAGTGTGCTGCTGAAGTTGATCAACGGCCTACTGAAGCCGGATGCAGGCAGCATCAAGGTCTTCGGGGAAGAGATTACGACCATGAGCGAGGTGCAACTCTTTGGCATGCGTCAGCGAGTCGGCATGGTCTTCCAGGAATCGGCATTGTTCGATTCCATGAATGTCGAAGAAAACGTAGCCTACCGGCTGAACGAGGAGGGTACGCCCTCCGAGGAGTCGCACAAGCGTGTCGAAGAAGCCCTGAACTTTGTGGAATTGGGCCACGCCATCACCAAGTTTCCTTCGGAGCTGTCCGGCGGCATGCGGCGACGTGTCTCCATTGCTCGCGCCATCATCACCAAGCCCGACCTGATTCTTTATGATTCGCCCACAGGTGGTCTGGATCCGATTACCTCTACCACTATCGTGCAACTTGTCGTTAAGCAACGGGACGTGTCCCACACCACTGCCCTGATGATTACCCATCGTTTGCAGGACGCTTTTGTGCTGGCCACGAATCGCTTTGATCCGGACAGCAACGCGATGAAGAAGATTTCCGACGGTGGCATTGATGAAAATACTAAGTTTCTCATACTCAATGAAGGCAAGATCGTTTTTAACGGCAGCACGCTGGATCTGACCCACTCCGACGATCCCTGGATCAAGAGCTATCTGGCCTGATGAGAGTCGTTGTTCCTGGGGGCATTGGCCAGATCGGCACAGTGCTTGCCCGCGCCCTGCACGCACGGGGCTAGTGCTGTAGCGAATGTCTTTCAGGCAGCTATGGCGTAGGGCATTCTGGATTGACGCGCATAGGATCAAGTCCTGCGATTCCGGCAGCACGGACGCTAACGTTCACCGTCGCCCAGGGTGCGGTGGAAAAGGTCCAGGGCCTCCCGGTACAAGTGCATAGCGAGCTCAGGGTCATACCGGGCACCTTCGTCCCGCATAAACGCGTGCGCACCATTGACCTCGTGCCATGCGAAGCGCAGGTTAAGTTCATCCAACCGGGCCAGCACGGTACGCCGCCCATCCAGCGGAATATGGGGATCCTGTCTGCCCCATACCATAAGCAGCTCGCCTTTGATCTCCGCGGCGCGCGCCAGCGAATCATCATGCTGGCCTTTGCCAAGTGTCCCCTTGTGGATGTCGGTGCCATAAAAGCAGACTGTCGCTCGCACATCCGGTTCCATGGCTGCTCGAAACGAGAGATGCCCTCCCAGGCAGATGCCCATCGCGCCCAGCATGCCGGTGCAGTCAGGACGGCTTTTCAGGTGGTCCAGCACAGCACGCGTGTCAGCGTCGTAGCTGGCAAGCTCCTTCTCGTATTTCCACTTGTTGCCAACGTCAGAACCTGCCTGGTCATAGGCCAGCACGGTTCCCGCCGGCTCAAACTCGTGGTACACCTCGGGCATCGCTACGACATACCCGTGTCCGGCCAGCAGCGCAGCCGTGCGGCGAATCGGCTCGGTAATCTGAAAAATTTCAGAGTAGAACACCAGTCCTGGGTACCTGCCCGGTGCCGCAGGACGAAGGATGTGCGTACGCATGGGTCCATAGGGCGTCTCTAGGGTGACGTATTCATGCGGTGCGACGATCAAAATAATTCCTCCATGCCCAGGTGAACGACACTTCTGTTGGCCGGTCGTAACTATCGCCAGCTTACCGCCAGGTGCCATCGCAGTCCGCGATCGGCAGTCTTCTGCAGCACCGCCTCAAACTCCTGCAGCTCCTCCCGCAAGATCTCGCCATCGCTGCCAAGCTGCGAGGGATCGTCACGTAAGGACTGCAGCAGTGGACGCACTGATAGTAATCCCTCACCGCCGCCGAACCACTGGGGTGGTGGCAGCTTGTGCAGCAGACCAGGGTCTCCAGCACCTTCTTCGATCAACAGTGACATCGAGTTCTCGTCGGCTGAAAAGAAGTCAATCAAGGGCCGCACACCGAGACGGATCGCCATGCGCTCCAGTGCGTCCTCATTGCGGGCCAGGGCGCGACCGTTCACGAAGATGTCAAAACCCGGATCTTCCCCTTCAACGACGATGTACATGGAGGCAGCCATCTGCGCGCCTAGTGTAAATGCTGCCGGAAGCCAGTGCTAATTGCGGCTATTTACGGCGCAGCCCCAGCAGGCTGAGAAAGAAGCTGGCGAAACAGATTTCCGCACCCAGCATGAGACACAGCATGGCAGGCAGCGTCCTGCGCATCATCTGCACGGGCGGCAGAGGCCCATAACCTGTGTGTGCCCAGTTCATCACAGAGGAAAAGGCAATGCCAAGGCCTATCAACAACAGCATCGTACCTGCGATCAATCCCGTTTCCAGCGTGACATAACGGAACCAGCGGTCAAAGCTCTCATCTTCTGGCAGCAGCCCTTCCGTCGTGGCGAAAACCGTGGCCGCGATGCTGAAGAACACCAGCTGGAAACCAAGCAGGACAGCGGCTGCCGCATAGGCCAGGGTATCCACGCCAAGATTGACATGACCAAGTGGGCGCTCGGCTGGCAGCAACCATGCCATTAAGGCAAAGCCGCCGATCATCAGGAACAGGCCCGGAAACAGGAACAGCCAGCGCGGCGAGTACATCAGTAGAAAGCGGAAGTGCCGCCAGCCGTCACGCCAGGTCTTCAGATGTGGCGGCCGGCTGCGGCCATCTTTTTGCAGCGTTGTAGGCACTTCAACGATGCGCTGCTTCAACAAGGAGGACTTCACCACCATCTCACTGGCAAACTCCATGCCGGTGGTTCGAAGCCCCAGTCGCCGGTATGCCGCTGTGGAAAAGGCACGCATGCCGCAATGGAAGTCACCTACAGGGGTCTTGAAGAGCGTTCGACCCATCCAGCTCAGTACAGGGTTACCGAGATAACGGTGCAGAAACGGCATGGCACCGGGACCAATGCCTCCCGCAAAGCGGTTACCCATGACCAGATCCGCACCGCCGCGCAGCTCTGTCAGGAAGCGTGGAATATGGGCGAAGTCGTAACTGTCATCCGCGTCCGCCATTAACACGTACCTGCCCCGTGCCGCGATGACACCTGCATCCAAAGCGGCTCCATAACCGCGTAGCGGAACCGGCACGACCCGCGCACCGTGGGCCATTGCAATCTCCTGCGAACCGTCGGTTGATCCGTTGTCCGCAACGACCACCTCGCCGTTTATGCCATTTTCACGTAGCGCCTGAACAGCCTTATCAACGCAGATCGCAAGCGTTTCCGCCTCGTTCAGGCAGGGCATGACAACGCTTAATTCCATGGAGTCGGTCACGTTCTGTGTCATTGCTTCCATTGATTTAGCGCGTCTGCATGGGCAGCGCGTAATAATTCGTTTCCCCAAGGCGCACCCACCCGGCCGCCGCAGGGTGCGATGGATTCATTTCTCCTGGATCGAAGAAGCCGACAAGCACCCGGGCGCCTTCTTTGCGAACAACACGATAGGCGCTATCCCGGTTAGGCATGGCATCCAGATGATTGATCAGGTGGTCCAGCACAGGATCATAGATCTCCGTGAGGATGCGAACGCCGGCAAGCCTTGCCCAGTAAAGATCGTTCAGGCAGGCGTTGGTGCCGATGCAGGCAATCTCGTCACCTGGCTGAACACCCATGCGTGCCAGTCCCTCGGCCACACCGAAGACGCTCGGGTTGCGCCATGCCGGATCGGGACCGGAAACTGCTTCGTCTCGGCGGTTTACCAAGTCCTGCCGTAGCATCTCACCCAGCGTCAGCAAAGACAGCGCGACCACCAGAGCGCTGGCGACGTGGCGGAGGTGCGGAGCGGGCTGCAGCGGACCTGCCTTCACGTGCAAGGCTGCGAACAGCGGCAGTAAGACAGCGAAGTAGGCGACCGTCACATAACGCTCCTCGACGTTCACCATCGCATAGATCGCCCACATGGCAAGGCCCAGGCCAGCGATTGGCCACGCGAACTGTGCTCTCCAGCGTACCGTTGCCCCTGTCGACAGGAGCAGCACCAGCAGGATTAACGGCTCAGGATGGTTGAACAGGTACCGCACGATGAGCACGATGTTGCGGGTGTCTCTTACCGCCAGCTTCGCGAAGTTAAACCCGGGTGAAACGCGTTCGTTGAAATACGTCGCATCGAACCAGGGCGGATAGGTCCCATAGGGCAATGCCTTGTAGCTATAAATCCCAGGCTGGTCCAGTAAACGCCGCTCAGGATGCAGCAGGCGCACTGTCGCCGATCCGAAGCTGCCCGTCATCCATGGCTCCAGGTGCATCTTTTCTGTGCCGGAGACGTACCAGGCATAGTTCAACGTGCCGGAGTCGCCGAAGTCGAACCGGTGTTTCTGCAGAGAAAGTGCCGTAATGTACGGCCCCGCCACCGCTGCAAAGACCACAAACGCAACCATCGCTGGTGCCACTGCCTGCAACCATCTGCGCTTTTGCACAAATCTGGCAAATGCCACCAGCACGGCAATGCAAAGCAGCGCCAGCAGGAAGGCGAACGATTTCGTCAGGTATGCCAGTCCGAAGCTGAATCCCATCCCCGCGGCAAACAACAGTCTGTAACCTGCACTTTTAGCCGTCAGAGTTTCCATCAGCAGGGCGAAGCCGAAGAGAATCAAGGCCTGCAACAGGCTGTCCGTCCGAATCTTGCCCAGGGACAACTCGCGAAGAACGGCGATCACAAGCAGCGACATGGATAACAGCTGAAGCGCGGGCAGCGAAAGCAATACATCGGCGGAGGGTGAGGAACGTTCTCTCAGGCGTACCAGGGCGCGCACAAACAGCAACATCGCGACAACCTGCATGACCAGCAAAGCCGCGTTCACAGCGTAGTACGCCTTCAGCTCTGTAGCACGGGTAGGCTGCAACAGAGACTGCGCCATCCACAGCAACGCCGGATACAGCGGGTGCCAATAAGCATTGACCGCTCCAGCCCAGTGATGCGCGTGCAGCAAGTCCGCGATGTCCATGTACGAAACGGCGTCACCATCAATGGCGTAGCGGTCGTATCGCATGGCAAGCCAGCCCAGCGGGATCAGCAACAGCAGGTACACGAGCAGCACACGGCGAAGACTGCGATCGCTCACGCCCACCCCGGCAGCTGTGTTTTCAGGTCCATGCAGTTTGTAAAGAATAGCGCAGAGTAGTCAAGACACGACGTTTTGTGACATCAGTCGATCTCTGACCGGAGCGGCCTGCAAAGTAAGAGGCCGCTGCAATGCAGCGGCCTCTCCGGTAAGACTGGTACAGAGTTACGAGCGTGGGCCAGCTGCGGGCGTGTTACCACCACCGCCAGGACCGCCTCGACGACCGCCACGGCGGCGGCGCCGCTTATTGCCGGCACCGGCAGGACGATCACCCTGGGGCTGCGTTCCTGTTGCGGGAGACTCAGCCGACTCCGGTGCATCACCCTCGTCGCTGTCCTCACCGTCATCTTCCAGATCGTCATCCTCTTCGAAGCTGTCGCCACCTTCAAGCGTAATCGTCTCCTGCGGTGGCACGGGCGCGGTGCGTTCGGGTCGCGCAGGAGGGTTGTCGCCGCGAGAAGGCTCTGACCGCTGCGGACGTCCGCACGGCGGTGTCGGCACAAAACATCCAGGTCTCGGCGGGCCAGATCGGCGCGG
>CAXTFT010000096.1:0-1290 GCA_964243585.1 uncultured Terriglobus sp. | reverse complement strand
TCGGCTTCGGCCATCCGGTCTGGATTCCGGTCTCCGCCGCGATCATCATCACCACCCTGCGGCTCCGGATCGGGCAGACCGAGTTTCGCGCGCTGCTCCCGCAGAACTGCCTTGCGCGACAGCTTGATGCGGTTGCCTTCAATGGTAAGCACCTTGACCAGGATCTGGTCGCCCTCGCGCAACTCGTCCTTGACTTCCTTGACGCGATGCTCGGCGATCTCGGAGACGTGCAGCAGGCCGTCGGTTCCCGGGAAGATTTCGACAAAAGCACCGAACTCTGCCAGGCGAACCACCTTGCCTAAGTAGGTCTTACCAACCTCAGGCACTGCCGTGATGTCGCTGATCATCTGGATCGCGCGTGCGAGACCTTCGGGGTCGCTGGAGGAAATGTCCACCTTGCCAGAGTCGTCCACGTCGATCTTGACCTGGGTGGCCTCGATGATGCCGCGAATGACCTTGCCGCCGGGTCCGATCAGGTCACGAATCTTGTCGGTCGGAATTTGCAGCGTCTTGATCTGCGGTGCAAAACGCGATTTCTCTTCACGCGCACCGGAGATCACGGCGTCCATCTTATCCAGCAGAAAGATGCGTGCCCGCTTAGCCTGGGCTAGTGCCTCGCGCATGATCTGCGGCGTGATGCCCATGATCTTGATGTCCATTTGCAGCGCAGTAATGCCATCGCGCGTGCCGGCCACCTTGAAGTCCATATCCCCGTAATGATCCTCGGCGCCTGCAATGTCAGTCAGAACGGCGTAGTCATCGCCTTCCTTGACCAGGCCCATTGCAATACCTGCAACCGATGCCTTCAGCTTAATACCTGCATGCATCAGTGAGAGCGATGCGCCGCAGACCGTTGCCATGGAGGAGGAGCCGTTCGACTCCGTGATATCCGAGACGACACGAAGGGTGTAAGGCGACTCCTTCTCGTCAGGCAGCACAGCTTCAATTGCGCGGTAAGCCAGTGCACCATGACCAATTTCACGGCGGCCGGTGCCGGTCATGCGTCCAACTTCACCAACGGAATACGGTGGAAAATTGTAGTGCAACATGAAGCGGCGCTTTTGTTCGCCTTCATACGATTCGAGGCGCTGCGAATCGTCACCCGTGCCGAGTGTAGCGGTAACAATCGCCTGGGTCTCACCTCGAGTAAACAGGGCCGAACCGTGCGGACGTGGCAAGATTCCTACCTCGATATCGATCTGTCGTACCTGGTCGAACGCGCGGCGATCCGGACGGATGCGATCTTTAAGGACCTGCTCGCGGAAGATGTTCTCGCGGAGTTGATCGAAG
>CAXTFT010000095.1:2911-13504 GCA_964243585.1 uncultured Terriglobus sp. | reverse complement strand
CACCAGCGGCATTATCGCTGGATCGGCCCATGCAAAAAAGCGATCCTGCGCCAGCGTGTCATCCCATATGACCTGCTTGATGAAGTCCAGCGGCGTCTGCTGCCCGCCGAGTCCGATGGAGTCCATGGCCGCCGAAAGGTTCATCAGCGATGCGAGGGACAACGGCTTATCACGGCCCAGCACCTGGTAGCGCGCCTGGGCATCCGCGTCTGTCACACCCGATCCAATTAGCCGGGCCGTTTGCGGCAGCTTCACTTTTAGGTCAGCCCAAGTTGGAAAGATAAGCTTTGCCTGGTTGGGAATCATCAACATGCTGAGCGTCTTGGGAAGCTTCGGATCGGCATGGACAAACGCACCCGCATCGCCGTAGCCGTCCACATGCACAATGACGCGGTAAGCGTCGCCCGGCCCATCGTGGAACGCAAGCTCAAGATTCAAGGTAGGCGTCTTGCCGGGGAACGACATAGAGATTCCATGGTCATTCGCGACCCTGACAAGCATGTCTGCGCCCGATGGAAATGCTGTGTCGGCACTTAGTAATAGCGTGACTCTTGCCTGTGCGATCGACAGTTCGGCTGGCATTCAGAAAGCCTCGGGTGAAGTGTACGCTGTTGCTAGGATCAGAAGCTCACTGACACATGGCGGATAGCTGCTCGACCTGCTTTGCAGAGCGTTGCATCGCGACTTCGCAGCTGGCGCGATTGGCTGCGGGGAGCTGGGCGCAGGTCTTGCTGGCTTCTGCCGCCTGCTGCTTCATCTCGGCGATCTGCGCGCAGTCTTCGGCGCTGGGCTTGGCACCGACTGGCTCCGGCGTGCAGGTTCCCTGGTAGCGAACGGTTATGCGCATGTCGACGATCTCGCGTCCGCCAAGCGTCGCGTGCATCTCGGTGGCAATGGTCTTGTCATCCACGGCGTGCATGGTCAGGCGGTTGACCTGGATTTTGCCCGGCATAGCGCAGGTCTGCTCCGACTCAACAAGGCGTTCGGTATCGGTGAGGACGCGGGTGGTGCACTGCATGGCCGCGCTGTTGCCCATATCTTTGATGGCTGCAAGCGTTGCCGCTGAGACCGGGCCGGTGCAATTCGTGCTGGAGATGGGCTGACCGATGGGCGCGCCGTTGCGGTAGCCTTGACCGGTCTGCTGCCACTGCCCGGTCGGGTACTGGTGGAAGTGCTTGAAGGTGGTCACGCCCTGCTGGGCCGCTGCCGCAAGGGCGAACACGGTAAAGACAGTGAGTGCGGCGGAACAGGCAGCAGAGCGGGAGGTCTTCGTCGGCATAGCTGAGGGTAGTGCAATGGCCGTGCGCAGGCAACCTGCCCGCACGGCGCACTTACCGCCTGCTGCCGCCCGGTTCCCGCAGAGCGATGTCCACCACTCAGACCCCCTCCCGCGAGCGGTTACGTTCTGCTCCCTGAGCGGCTATAGTGCGCAGAGGAGCAAGAGCGTTGGCCAGCTTCAACATCGCCGTTGCGCGCCCGGACGGCTACATCCACAGCGAGTGCTTCCGCGAGGTGGGCGAGGGCCTGCAGGCCGGCCTGACACGGCTGGGGCACACTGCGTCGCTGGGCGAGAACGTGGTTCTGCCGGATGCAGTCAACATTATCCTGGGCATCCACCTGCTGGACGAGGCGACGGCCATGAGCCTCGATCCGCTGACGACCATCGTGTACAGCCTGGAGCAACTGGGTGGGTCATGGACGCCGCCCTGGTACATGACGCTGGCACAGCGCTACGCCATCTGGGACTACAGCCCTATTAACTTAAGGCTGTGGCAGAGTGTGCGGCGCTGCTGCGAACCGCAACTAGTGGAGGTGGGCTACGTGCCCGAACTGACGCGCGGCTTCCACTCAGCCGCGCAGGAGATCGACGTCTTCTTCTACGGCTGGCTGAACCCGCGCCGCTTGCAGATCCTGGAAAAGCTGCAGGCCAGCGGCATGGCGCTGCGCGTCGGGTACGAGCTCTACGGCCGGGAGCGCGATGTGGTGATCGCCAACTCCAAACTGGTGCTGAATCTGCACGCCTATCCGCTCGAGATTTTCGAACAGGTGCGCGTGTCCTATCTTCTAGCGAACTCCAAGGCAGTGGTCAGCGAGAGTTCGCCCGACATTGGCTACCTTGCAGACGCGGTCGCGCTTGCCACTCCGGACAACGTCGTGGAGGTCTGCCGTGACTTACTCCAGAACGATACCAAGCGGCGTGCACTGGAGCAGCGCGGGTTCGAAGTGTTCTCGAAAGTTAGCCTGCTCGACACCTTAGGCACTGCGATTGCGCTTTACGTGTAAAACGTTTCCGACAAGCACGCAAACCGATTCCTGATAGTTCGTCTCAAAAGTCGCCTGCCGGATAGGTGAAGTTGCAATTGTAAGTACAAACCGAGCGGAAACGAATGAACATGTGTTTCGGCTGACAATTTTGCGAGCGTCGCAGTCTGTATTCGTGAGCATCGCAGCTCAAATGATCTTTGCTGATAGACGCAAGCATCCTCTCGGGCGCGATTGCACTCACAAGCATTTGTGAGTTCATGCTGCTTCCAGGCGTCGAACTGAGAGGAAAGTCCATGCTGCTTGTTCTGCTTATTGTGTTGCTTCTGGTGTTTGGTGGTGGCGGGTATTACATGGGACCGGGAGCTGGCTATTACGGCGGCGGCGGACTTAGCCTGATTGTTCTTCTGGTAATCCTCTACTTGCTGTTTGGCCGCGGTCGAGGTATCTAGGTAAGGGTTTACTAACATGACAATAGCCCTGCTGAAGCGGGGCTATTGTCGTGTTTGGGATCGTACTGGCTGATTACTCTACTGGAAGACTCTCCCGGATGCTTTCGGCTACCTCATCAATGGGTGTGTCCTGGGTAAGTGCTGTCAGCTCCTCGTCTCGCATAATGCTCTTAAGGCCCATCTTTTCTGCCATCACAGCGTTCATTTCAAGCAGCTTGGTGGTTTCTTTCTCCGTTAGCAGCAGCAGTTGCAGGACCAGGTGTTCGCGTTGATCAGAGCGTTTGCCCAGCCTTGACTGGCGCATCAGGATGAAGCTCGCAAGCAGTATCGCCTCAATCGCAACGACTGTATCCAGCATGCCAAATGGGTACGGGTCAAAGTGCCATGCGGCTGTGCTTCGCAGGCTGTTTGCCAGGATCCACACGGCAAAGAGCAGCAGATGGAGGGCCACAAAACCAAGGCTGCCAGCGAATGCGGCAATGGTATCTCCCAGGCACTCAACGGGGGTGCGGTTTTCTTGAAACTCCTGTTCGTGCCGCGCGATGAGGTCAATATGGTCTTGGAGATGCGGATGTTGCATGAGAAAGAGTTCCTCTGAAGCTTAGGATGCGACAGCAGCTGCACGGGTCCTGAAGCAGTCTGCTGCATCGTATACAAATGGCCGTACGTAGAAAAACCGACCCAGTCAGTGAAATACATCCGGTAAAAACTCTTAAGGAGTACATCGTGTCGCTGGACGCAGCCATGCTGGTCGCGGTGACTGCGGCAGAGATCGGTGCGGTTCATAAACTGCGCACCACGACGCGCCGTTTAGAAGCACATCTGCGGCTGGTCGATCTGCTGGAGCACGCCACCAGGCCGAAAAACATTCCGGAGCATGCGACCGAGGCGAAGGCTGTAAATGGCCGCCTGCGAAAGGTGCGAAGAGCCGCCGGGACCGTTCGCGATCTGGATGTGCAGGCTGACGCAATCTGGTACGACGCTCCTGCCAAAACGGCCGCCAAAGACGAGGTGGTGGCCACGGTGCGCCGCCAGGCCAAGGCATTGCGTAAGCACCTGAATCATGCGCGAGAGATCGAAGCCGAGAAACTGATCGGGATCCTCCATGCTCAGCAGCAGAAGCTGGCGGCATCGCTGCGCGCACTGGAGCAGGCCATCAAACCTGCTTCAGTCCCAACCATCGAATCGTCAAAGATGGTCGCACGCATTGAGCAGTGGTTTGCCGGTGAAGTACGTAAGTTGCTACCGCCCGTTCGCGAGAGTAGGAAGACAAAACCAGCCCTGAAAGCGCGACTGGAACAATTGGACGAAGACGCGCTACACACGCTACGCAAAGCGGCAAAGCTTTGCCGCTACATGGCAGAGAGCGCACCGGAAGACTCGCCTGTAAGAATCATCGCTTCGCGCTTCGAAGCCGTGCAGGAAGCCGGTGGAAAGTGGCACGACTGGCTGTTGCTTGCGCGCCTTTCCAAGGGCTTTCATGGAAAAAAAGCTGAACTTACACAGCGCTACACACAGCACAGCCAGCAAGCCCTGGCCGACTACTACCGCAGCTTGGAGGAGTTGCTCCCTGTCTTGACGCAGACACCGGACCCTAGGTAGAGGACGTCACCAGAGTTTTGAGGTCAGAAGCGGGTGGCTTTGCCATGACATTAACATGTCGCACACGGTCTACTCTTAGCCGGAATCAGATCATTACGCAAGTCGGAAATCTTGGCGACCAAGACCATACTGCCCGGGGCTGTGGCGTCTTAGCTGAGAAATAGCGTGGTGGCTGGAAACACTGAGTCCACTTACCCACTCCCCTGATTATGGATGAGGCTCGGGCATCCGCAAGCACCTGGCAGCGAGCTCGTACTACTAGCAACACTCTATGGTTTTGGCGGCGGAGGCGGTGTCTTCCCTTCCGGCGCGGACTGATTGGTGATGTCCTGACCGTTGTAGATGATGCGGGCTGTCGAGCGGTAACGACGGTAGTCCGTGTACTTGACCGTATTCCGCATATGAATGTCATTCGCCGGGCCGTCCTTACTGGCAGCGAAGTGCACTGTGCCGTCAGCGCGGGTGTAGGTCGGGAACCAGTTTACCGTGTCTACCTGCTCGTAGTAGGTGGTGAAGGGCACGGAGAAGTGGCCGTGCTTGATGTCATCCGGCGTGTTTTTGCCGTTGATCATGACGATTTCCAGGTCCTTTTGGTCCACCCAAACCTTGCCCTCGAAGAAGCGATGCTTAATGTCGCCGGTCTTAGGCGTGGCCTGGAAGACATAGGTGTCCAGTTCATCTACCTTCTGCTTGCCCAGGTACTTGACGTCGTAGTTCGGCAGGTCGTCTGAGGTCAAGACCAAGGGGATGCGCAGGCGTAGATCTTCGAAATCGTAGGTATCCAGCGTTACGCGCTCCAGCGTGTTCTGGGGCGCAAAGACGACGGTCTCGTTGCGCGTGCCGTCGCGATTGAAGCCGATATCGGTCACCTGGTGATACTCGCCATCGGGCTTGCCATTGTCATCATTAATGCTCTGCATCACGACGGTCTGGCGAAAGGTGTAGTTTTCGCGGGCCTTGGCGAAGGCAGACTCATGCTTGCCTACCTCGGCGACGATCTCGTCGGCTGTTTTGCCGGTAGGCAGCGACGGATCAAGCTTGCCCAAGCCGCTTTGCGCGCCTACACCCAGCGTAAATACCGCCGCCGCGGCAACCCCAAGAAGCATCTTTTCCATGCACGCCCTCTCACCGGATTAGACGCAAAAACAATCGCATTGTCGCGGGTTGCGCCGGACGTGTAACTTGGGTAGGGTTTCGCGCAGCTGCGCAATGTGGAGTTCTGGATGAGTGTGATAAGCAATGTAAACCGGCGCGACTTCTTCCGCCGGGCAGGTGCGGCAGGCATGCTGGGCGCAGTGCCTGAACTGATGATGGGACAGCCGCTGCCGGGCATTGGCTCTGCGGGCAACGTGGACCAGAGCAACATCGTGCACGAGGTCGCGCAGGCGACACCCGGGGCAGATGCACCGCCGACTGAGACGATCAATTTCGCCGTCTGCGGCATGAGCCATGACCACATCTACGGCATGGTTGACGCGATTACACGCGGTGGGGGCAAGCTGGTCGCAGCCTACGGCGCAGAGCCGAACAAAGTGGCGCGCTTCAGAAAGCGCTACCCCAACGCGAAGATGGTCGACTCGGAGAGCGCCATTCTGGAAGATAAGAGTGTGCAGCTCGTGCTGACCAGTGCGGTCGCCAGCGAGCGTGCGGCACTGGGCGTGCGTGCCATGAAAAATGGCAAAGACGTGCTGAGCGACAAGCCCGGCGCTACGACGCTGGACCAGCTCGCAGCGGTGCGCAAGACAGTTGGCGAGACAGGCCGGCTTTACGGCATCATGTACAGCGAACTGATTGAAGTCAAGGGCGCAATCCGGGCCGGCGAGCTGGTACGGGCAGGTGCGATCGGGAAGGTGATCCAGACGATCAACATCGCACCGCACCAGATTGTGCAGGGCGGCGGCAATGGCGGCGGTGCCGATCCGCGGCCTGACTGGTTCTGGAAGCCGGAGCTGTTCGGCGGCATCCTGTGCGACATCGGTTCGCACCAGGTACACCAGTTCCTCTACTACACCGGATCGACGTCGGCGGAGGTCGTCGAGTCGCAGATCAGCAACGTTGCGCACCCGGAGCACCCGGAGTTTCAGGACTTCGGCGATATGGTGCTGCGTGGCAACAAGGGCTTCGGCTATGTGCGCCTGGACTGGTTTACCCCGAATGGCCTGGGCACATGGGGGGATGGCCGCCTCTTCATCTTGGGTACAAAGGGCTACATCGAAGTGCGCAAGTACCTGAACGTTGGTGTCAGCAAAGCCGGCGACAACCTGTTTCTGGTGGACGGGGAGAAGCAACGCGTCATTGACTGCAGCAGTGTCTCCCTACCCTTCGGCAGGCAGTTCGTGGTAGACGTGGTGCATCGCACCCACACCGCGCAGGACCAGACGCAAGCTCTGCTGGCGGCGGAGCTGGTCATCAAGGCACAGAACGGTGCGAAGCGAATCAAGATTGAAGCGTGATGACGAATCATCTCGTTCTCTGCAAGATCGTCATCCCGAGTAAAGCAAATCAGGCGGATTGTTGAGATCCGTGGCTTGTAAGTTTCTGGCCGTAAGCTACAAAGCTTTCTGTTTAGCGTATCGTCATCGGATCCTTCTCCCTGCTCAGGATGACGGAATTCATTGTCACTGCTTCTTCCCGTAGACGAACACGCACGAAGTGATTAGGATGGCCCGCATGAATGCTTCGCTCTCTCGCCGCACCCTGTTGAAGACCGGCAGCCTTGCCGCCGGATCGCTCCTGCTGAGCCGCTTTGCCGCTGCCGCGAAGGCCTCGCCTGTGAAGCTGGGCATTGCCAGCTACACCTTTCGCGAGTTCAAGCAGCCGGAGCAGCTGATCGGCTTTATGAAGCAGCTGAAGCTCAATGCCATCAACCTGAAAGAGTTCCACCTGCCCATGACGCCGCTGGACAAGGTTGCGGCAACGGCAGATCTTTACCGCAAGGCGGGCTTGAGGATCACGGGTGGCGGCACCATTTACTTCCCCAAGGATGAGGACGAGGACATCAAGCAGAAGTTCGACTACGCCAAGGCGGCAGGCTTCCCCCTGATCGTCGGCTCGCCCACGCATGCTTCGATTGGCCGCGTGGAGAGCTTTGTGAAAAAGTACGACATCAAACTGGCCATCCACAACCACGGTACCGAGGACAAGGAATGGCCGTCACCGCACGACATCCTGAAGGTGGTCGGCTCCATGGACAAGCGCATGGGCTGCTGTGTGGACCTGGGCCATGCCATGCGCGCGGGCGACGACCTGCCCAGCACGCTACGTGAAGTTGGGCCGCGGCTCTATGACATCCACATGAAGGACCTTGCCGATAAAAACAGCAAGGAGAGCCAGGTTGCCGTAGGCGAAGGTGTGATGCCTGTAAAAGCGATCTTTCAGACGCTGATCGACATGAAGTACCAGGGCTACGTGGATTTGGAGTATGAGATCAACGGCAAGGATCCGATGCCGGGCGTGGAGAAGAGCATCGCGTTCGAGCGCAAGACGCTGACAGACATGGGCTACTCGGCATAGCGCACCTTCAATCGTCATCCTGAGCGCACTGACAACCTGCTTTACGGAGCGGCTTGCAGCCCAGAGAGAGCAGGTCCTTCGACTCCGCTACCTTCGCTCGGGATGACAGTTTTAGAGGCGAGAGGGGCTGCTGGCGCAGGTTGGTAAAGCGCAAGCAGAGGATGGCGCTCAATGGCCGACGCATTACGCCGTTCACGGCGAACGCTGTTGATGCGATACACGCTCTTACCTCCTGAACGGATGTTCAAAGGGGGTTAGCTATGGGATTGATTACACCGAACGAATATGGCACGTTGCGTAAGCTGTACACCGGCCAGTTGCAATACCTGCACTCGACCGAGACGCAGAGTGTGAAGGGCCTGGAGGATATGATCTCGCATGCGCAGGACTCGCAACTGCAACAGGCGTTCAAAAAGCACCAGGCAGAGTCCGAGAATCAGGCCAAGCGCCTGGAGCAATTGCTGACCGAGCTTGAGGGCGATGATGATGACAAGAAAGACCCGATCATCACAGCGCTGATCGGATCCGGCGTGAATATCGTACGCGAGACAAGCGAGGGCGCAGTACGCGACGCGGGCCTCATCGCCACGGCGCAGAAGATTGAGCACTACGAAATTGCCTCGTATGGTTCAGCGATCGCATGGGCCGGCGTACTCGGTCTGTCGTACCACGTTTCGACACTGCAGACCTCGCTGGATGAAGAGAAGCGCACAGATGCAATCTTGACGGAACTGGCCACTTCAGAGAATCGCGAAGCGGCTACAGCCGCCTAATTGAAGTCAGGCACAAACGGAAGAGGGGGCCGCTCACGCGCCCCCTCTTTGTGGTCTAAAGCACGATCAGATCAACTTGGGTTCAAACTTCGAATCGTAAGCGCGCTTGCGCATGGCGGTAGCCTGCGCGTCGTTGATGAAGTTGCCGGTTGCCGGATCCACGTTGATTGGCCGCTTCAAGTCGTATGCGATGTTGGTCATCAACAGCATCTTCACCGCAACGGCACCCTCAGCCACAGGCGCGTGCAGATCGGATTGGTTGCCGGACTTTACCGCCGTCAGCCAGTTTTTGAAGTGTGCATCCGTCATGCTGTCCGCGCCCACCAGGTCGTTGCTGGTGGTTTTGTTGAGGCCCTTGTGCACGTCGAACTGGTCGATCATCTTGCCTTTTAGATCGTGGTGCTCCCAGCCGTCGCGGTCCACGATGATGGTCCCGGTTTCGCCGTACACAGCAGTGCCGCGCTCGCGGTTGTAGATAGGCATGTCATTACAGCAGCGGCATTCCCACGTGATCAACTTGTTGTCGTTGTATTCGAAGCTGGTGTTCAGCGTGTCGTAGAACTGCCAGTCGTCCTTGTACGCATACCGCCCGCCAAAGGCGCTGACGCGGTTGGGCAGCGCCGCATCCATGGCCCAGCGCGCAACATCCACCTCGTGGGTGCCATTATTAAGCGCCTCGCCCGTGCCCCAGACGTGGAACCAGTGCCAGTTATACGGCTGCACGTTGTCCTTGTAGGCCTGGCGTGGCGCCGGTCCCTGCCACAGGTCCCAGTCGAGCGTGGCCGGGACGGCGGCGGGCTCGCCTACGCCGATGCCCTTGCGGCCATTGGTGTACCAGGTTTTGGCGTAGTACGCGCGGCCAATCAGGCTGCCGCTATGGATCTTCTCGACGATATCCATGGTGTGCTGCGACGAGCGCTGCTGGTTGCCCATCTGCACCACCTTGCCGTACTTCTTCTGCGCGGCGGCGATCAGCTCTGCCTCGTGAATGTTCTGGCTGCAGGGCTTCTCCACGTACACGGCCTTTCCGGCCTGCATGCCCAGGATGGCCATGGGCGTATGCCAATGGTCGGGCGCGGCAATGGTGATGGCGTCCACGTCCTTGTTGGCCAGCACCTTGCGGAAGTCCTGCTCGCACTTGGGCATGGTGCCCATCTTCTTTTCTACTGCCGCAGCGTACTTTGCCATGATGTTGGTTTCCACGTCGGCCACATGGGTGATGTTCACCATGTCCTTGTTGGCGTGAAAGCTGGATAGATGCGCATAGGCGCGGCTATTCAGGCCAAACGTGGCGACGTTGACGCGGTCATTCGCTCCAATGACGCGGGCGTAGCTTTTGGCGGTGGTGTTCAGTGCCAGTCCAGCGGCGGCTGCAGCGGCACTTGCGGTAAATTCGCGGCGATTCATGTGTAGGCTCCTTGGCGCAGCTATTGTAACCACCGCCGATGACGGCTGGCTGGCAAACGACAGGTAATCTTGACTCCATGCCCTTTGGCCGAAAAAAGCAGCGCGAACCCCTAACCGAGCCGGAACTGTTCGACTACGCCTGCAAGTCGCTGGGCGCGCGCATGCAGAGCGTCCGCGACCTGCGCCGCAAATTGCAGGACCGCGCCGAACCCGGACCGGAAGGCGAGGCCGCCATTACGCGCATCCTGGAAAAACTGGTGGAGATGCGTTACCTCTCCGACGAGCGCTACGCCGCCGACTTTACCCGCCTGCGGCAGGAAAACCGCAGCCTGGGCCGCCGCCGCGTGCAGCAGGACCTGCAACAGAAAGGCATCGCGACCGAACTGATCGCGACCACGCTGGAGGAAGCGTATGGCGATCTGGACGAGCAGGCTCTCGTCCGCCAGCACCTGGAACGCCGCCGCATCCAGCCGCCCACGGACGAGAAGAGCACCGCGCGCGTGCTGCGGTGGGAGACGATGTGCTGCGTCGTCTGCCGCTCGTCGGTGAAACGCGAGGGATTGCGCCCGTTGGCGTCGACCTCG
>CAXTFT010000095.1:1103-2901 GCA_964243585.1 uncultured Terriglobus sp. | reverse complement strand
GTCTGACTGCCGCTGGCTTTTCGTCGAAGTCCATCTTTGCGGTGCTGCGCAGCCTGCGCTCTGGCGAAGCGGCAATCGAGCGTGCGGAACGTGAAAGCAGCGACCTGTAGCGTGAAACGTCGCAAGATGGCACCCAAGAGCCGACACGCGACAGCGTGATAGCCGCCAGGCACGGTTCGCCGACACGCATCTGAAACAGGTATGAAACAGAGTACGACCCTTGCCGTAGCCGCTCTTCTCCTTTTTGCGCCCGTTGCACCCACAGCCCTGGCGCAGCGCAATCCTCCCGCACCAACGGACAAGGTTGTCGGCAACCTGGAAACGGTGGCTACCTTCAACGGTCCCATGCCGACGGGCGTAACGGTTTCGCGCAGTGGACGCATCTTTGTGAACTTCCCCCGCTGGGGCGACGACGTGCCGTTTACCGTGGCTGAGATGGTGAAGGGCAAGGCCGTTGCCTATCCCAACGCGCAGGTCAATGACTGGGGTGGCCGCACCAAGCCCAACCCGAATGCCTATTTGAATGAGGCTGACAACCAGAAGCATTTTGTGAGTGTGCAGTCCGTTGTCGTCGATCCGGAAGACCGCCTGTGGGTGCTGGATACGGGTGCGCCGCTGCTGAAAAACGTGGTGCCCGGCGGCGCAAAGCTGGTGTGCATCGACCTCCAGACGAACAGGATTGTGAAGACGATTCTGCTGCCGCCGGAGACTGCCGGACCGAACAGCTATATGAACGATGTCCGCTTCGACCTGCGCAAGGGCGAACAGGGTGCGCAGGATCCGCAGACCGCGGTCGGCAGCGCACCCGCGCCGAATGCAGACGCAGCGCCAAAGGACGCAATGCATCCCCTCGCAGAGCGCAAGGCGGGACAGGCCTCGACCGACAACATCCATGGCACCGCATACATCACGGATTCGTCCTCACAGGGACCGAACGCGTTGATTGTGGTCGATCTCGCGACGGGCAAAAGCTTCCGCAGGTTGAATCAGCACAGCAGCGTGCTTTCGGAAGATGCTTTTCTGATGTTTGCCGAGGGCCAGCCTGTCTACCAGACCTTGCCCGGTTATCCGCCGAAGCCGGTCAACTTTGCAGCCGATGGCATTGCCATCTCCGCTGATGGCAGCCTCCTGTACTACTGCCCCATCAACTCGACGAAGCTGTACTCGGTTTCGACCGATGCCCTCCGTGATCGCACGAAATCTGACGCACAGGTTGCGGCCACCGTCCGTGTGGTGACGGGCAAGATGCCGGCTGACGGACTTGAGTCGGACGCAAACGGTGCTGTGTACATGACGGACCCGGTGACCGACAGCATCCATCGCTGGAACCCGCAGACCGGCCTGACCGAGACACTGGCGCACGACCCTCGCCTGCTGTGGCCAGACACCATGTCCGTTGCTGCGGATGGCTACCTGTACGTCACGGCAAACCAACTGCACCGCCAACCCACCATGCACAATGGCCAGGACCTGCGGGTAAAGCCGTACCAACTGTTCCGCATCAAGATCGGTGCGCAGCCCGTCAGCCTGAAGTAGCTTGTCGTAGCGACTCAGGCCCTTACGTAATCAACCCGTGGCATGACGTTTTGCTCGCACCCAGCGTCATCTCTCCGCTGCGCTTCGTGGTGACAAGGCTTGCGGATGAGGTGCGAGCACTTGTTTCTCACAGACACGCATCAGACCGTCATGCCTGCGCCTGAAATCGTCATTGCCATCGACTGGTCCGGGCGCGTCGATCTCGCCGGGCAGCGCCGCCACATCGTCGCCGCGGTGTGGCAGGCAGGCAAGATTCGTGTTG
>CAXTFT010000095.1:0-1093 GCA_964243585.1 uncultured Terriglobus sp. | reverse complement strand
TGGCCGCACGCGCGACGAGACCACGGACTGGCTGATCGGACTTGCCGAAAAGACCTCGGCGCTGGTCGTCGGCTTTGACTTCTGCTTCAGCTTTCCTGCGTGGTTTGTCGAAGAAACAGGTGCAGCCACCGCGCCGGAGTTCTGGCGCATCGTCAGCGAACACGGTGAGCGGTGGCTCTCCCGCGAAAGTGAAGACCGCCGCTTCTGGGGCAAGCCGCACAAGCGTCCCGCCGAGTTCAGTGGCGAGCAGATTCGTCGCATGCTGCGCGCCACCGACATCGACTGCAAGCTGCAGGCGCACATTCCGGATGAGGAGCGAGCCCTGCGCGTCAAGGGCATCACGCCGAAGTCGGTCTTCCAGATTGGCGGATCGGGTTCGGTGGGCACTGCATCGCTGCGTGGCATGCAGACGCTGCAACGGCTGCACTCTGCGGGCTTTGCAGTGTGGCCGTTCGACACACCGGAGGCAGGCAAGCCACTGGCCGTTGAAATGTACTCCCGCCTGAACACCGGCCTGGTACACAAGTCGAACCCGGTAGCTCGCACAGCGTACCTCCTACGCAAACGCGCCGAAGACCCTGCCTATGCCGCTTTGGGCCGTTCCGCGCTTGCGAAAGCAAAAGCCGGAGAAGATGCTTTCGACGCGCTGGTCTCCTGCATGGTCATGGCCGAGCATCGTGAACAGTTCTATAAGCTGCCGCAGCCGCGAGATCCGAAGTACAGGCTGGAAGGCTGGACCTGGGCGGCAAAGTAGCATCACGCGCTGGCGAACCAGCCCGGCGATAGGCAGTGTCTGAGGATCACCGCTCACGTGCGCTGGTATCCTCAAAGGGCCATGCGTAACCTTTCCGGAAGCCAGATTCGCGAAGATTTCCTGCGTTTTTTTGAGGAAAAAGGGCACCGCCGCGTGCACTCATCCTCCCTTGTGCCGCACAACGACCCTACCCTGCTGTTCAGCAACGCGGGCATGAACCAGTTCAAGGACGTGTTCCTGGGCGCGGACGTGCGCCCCTACAACCGCGCCACCACGTCGCAGAAGTGTGTGCGCGCGGGCGGCAAGCACAACGACCTGGAGAACGTCGGCTTCACGCGC
>CAXTFT010000094.1:8088-13570 GCA_964243585.1 uncultured Terriglobus sp. | reverse complement strand
GACCTGCCGGGCGTAGGCGCGCGTACGGAACAAATGCTGATCGGCAAGGGCATCACCACCATGCCGCAGTTGCTGGCACTGGACCGCGAAGGCATGCACAAGCTTTGGAACTCCGTCTGGGGTGACCGCCTGTACCACTGGCTGCACGGCCACAGCACCGGCGACGACGGCGCGCCGCTGCCGAACGAGATGCAGAAGTCGCTGGGCCACTCGCACGTGATGGGTCCGGCACACCGCACGCCCGAGGGTGCATGGGCAATTGCGCATAAGCTGCTGCATAAAGCGGCCATGCGGCTGCGCATGGAGAAGCTCTGCGCCGGGTCCATGTCCTTGACGATCCGCTACCAACTCAATCGCGAGCAGGTCGCGCAAGCCACGATGCCGGAGGCAGCCGGTGCGCGCCCTGGCAGTGCAGCAAAGAGTAAAGCCGCAGACAAACCTCGCAAGATTCGCCAGCACACCAGCGGCATTCGCCACGACGGATGGGGCATGGAGGCGCGCTTCCCCACCTGCCAGGACACGCTCTCACTCTTGGAGACGCTGGGCAAGATCTGGCAGCAGCAGCCCACCGGACCGGATTATCAAAAGCCGTTCTTCGTCGGCATCGCGATGGGCCGCCTGATCCACGAGAGTGAGCAGCAGCCCACCCTGTTCGCCGACCCGGATCATCGCAACGAACTGAGCCGCACGCTGGACAAGCTGAACCTGAAGTACGGCCACACCACGCTGCACTTTGCCGGCATGCTGCCCGCCCGCGACAGCGCACCCACACGCATCGCCTTTACACAGATACCTGTGCAGTACGGCGTGGATTACATGTAGGTGGGTCTCGGGTGTAAGAGGTTGCGTTCTCTGCACTTCTCACGTGCACGGATTATTGGTTGTTGGCCCTGCCTGGCAATATGACGGACCTGCAAAATCCCACCGTGAGCTTCGTCTCCCTGTCCAGTTGATCTCGGTGGGTCCAAGGTGGAGGACCTCTTGGTCGAGGAGTACCCGCGATGTCTCCGGGAAAGAGAGACCAAAAGCAAGATCGTAGGCCTCAGCCGTGCCTGACTCTGAAAAGCTTTTGGCTCCTACGGAGTGATCGGGGTTCCAAAGCTGAAAATACCCGGAGAGGGCTACCGGGTTTACTGCCGATACGGTTCCCCAAAGCTTTCCCTGAATCATCCGAACAAGGTCGAGCGGAAAGCCATCAAGCGGCCTTCTGCCAGAGAAGAATCCGTCTAGTTCGGCAGGCGTCTCGCACAAACGCCTGTGAACGCCGTAAAGGCAGCTGCGATCTAAACTGGCCAGGCACGCAGGGACCGATTGGAACAGCAGCACGTCTGCATCCAGTGTTAGCAGCCACGCTTCCGGTTCATAGGCTGAGGCATGCGTAAGCCACTGGTTCAGCGCGAGAGCTTTATTAAGCGGGCCGCCGGTATGCCACGCATCGGAGATGAACAGCTGAACACCAAGGCGCTTTGCCAAGCCGATTGTTGCAGTATCCCGCGGACTCGTCAGCACCGTGACCGACTCTAAGAACGGGAGATTGTGGGGCAGCGTGAGCGCCAGAAAGTCGTCATAGTTCACGCACGAAATCGCCGTTTGCAGTTGCATACCAAACCGCCTGACGCAGTTACGGCTCTCGGCCGGAGCAAGCAGGCGGCTCTCCGCCTGCTTGACTGGAACTATTTTCCCGGCACAGAGATCGTGATGTTGCGGTACGCGATGACGCCGTGGTGATCCCCCTGCAGAAAAAATGACCCTGGCTCGGCTTCATTGCTATCGAGAGCACCGCCGGTCGGGCCGGGAATCTCGACGTTATCGTGGTACACCTTGCCATCGCGCAAAACCGTAACGTGCCTGCCGACCAGGGTGACGTCGTAGGCCGTCCACTTTCCGAGACCGAGTTCTGAACCCTCTGGCGGCGGGTAGTAGCTGTAGATCGCTCCCATTTCATGGGACGGCAGCTTGCCACCCTCCGTACCCACCTGTAATTCATATCGACCGCGCAGGTAGATGCCGCTGTTGCCGCCTTCCGGGCAGTTGACTTCAATATGCAGCTTGAAATCCTGAAACTTTTCCGTGGTCATGATGTTGGCAGCACCGGGGCCGCGCCGACCGGGCGTTTCGGGGTTGTCGTTCACCAGTTCGCCATTGCGGGCTATCCACTTGTTGTTCTCGACGTTTCCTATGGGCTCCCAGCCGTTAAGGTCTTTGCCGTCGAAAAGCGGTCTCGGCTTGGTCCACTGCTTTGGCATCGGTCGATCGAGCAAAGGTGCCTTCACACCGGCGAGTGTCGGGCCGCCAGCGTCGCCCCGCTTCTCCACGCCGCTCAGCTTGCCTGCGCCAGGCGAGGTGAGCTCCCAATTAATTGCCGGCCCGTTCACCGCTCCTCCCAAAGCCACAATCAGTTTGCCTGACTCCATGTGGGCACCTTCGATCGCATGCCATGCGCCGCCCCTCGGCTGAACGCGGCCCTCGAGCTTGCCGCCATTGTCCGTCAGCTCCATCCATTGCGGATAGGGTTTCCCGGTAGCTGGGGTGGCAACCATGTCCCAACGGCCGAGAAATGCTTTGGTGTCTTGCGCGGTAGCAACAGCCGAGGCCAGCACGGCTGTTAGGAGGGAGGCAAATGCGATCTTCATTTTCACGCGTTCAAGTGTAAGGTTCCGAGCCCAGAAATGTCACCTGTTGCTGACGGCAGGGTGCCCCATGTCTCGTCCTGAGACGTGGGTGTTTCCCCGACATGCTGAGATTTACGCACTCCCTCAAAGCCGCACGGCAACGGCTTCCACGCGTAGCAATCCGTCATAGAGAGAAGGCAATCCCACGTCTCAAAAGCGAGACGTGGGGCTCCCGGACTGAAGAAGTTAGACCGTATGCGAATCCGCCGATGCTTACGCCGGAAAGACCAGGCGACCACCCGCGAGAACTTCTTCGTGGGAGATAAGATCGGACAGCGCCTTGCTACCAAGCCGGACCGGTGTATCTTCCCTGCTCTTTGCCGCCCGTTCGACGACCAGTTCCTTGCCATTCGGCAGGTGAACCGTGGCCCGAGGGAACAGCGAGCCGCCCAGCGTGTACTCTGCCTTGCCCGGGCATAGCGGGTAAAAGCCGAGTGCACTCAGCACGTACCACGCTGCCATGGAGCCGGTGTCTTCGTCGCCCGCGAACTGGTCCGGGCTGTAGAGCTCGTTCATCACGCGGCGCGTCCAGTAGCGCGTGCGGTCTGGACGGCCCGCCAGAGTGAACAGGTACAGAATGTGGTGCACAGGCTGGTTGCTGTGCGCGTACTGGCCAAAGTGGACGGCGGCCATCTCCGACATTTCATGGATCTCCTGCTTGTAGGAGCCCACGTTGAAGTCCGGTGCCATGGTCAGCATCTGTTCGAGAGCCGCGACGACTTTCTCCTTGCCGCCCAGCATCGCGAACAAGTTATTTTCGTCGTGCGGCGCGTCGAAGCGGTGCTGCCACGCCGCGCCTTCGACGTAGGGATCGCCCCACGTGATCGGATCGAACGGCTCAACGAAGTTCCCATCGACTTTCTTGCCGCGAATAAAGCCGGTCTTCGAGTCAAACAGGTGCTTCCAGCTTTCGGACCGCTTCAGGAACATGGCGGCGTCATCCTGCTTGTCGAGTGCTTTGGCTACCTGGGCGATGCAGAAATCGCCATAGGCCTGATCCACCGTCTCGGCGGCAGACTGATCCACAACACCGTACGGCGCATAACCATATTTGATGTACTCGGTCACACCGCGCCGGCCCCAGCCCGCGTCGGGATTGCCCGGCTGCGTGGCGTGTTTCTTCAGGCCTTCATAGGCCGTGGCAAGGTCGAAGCCCTTCAGCCCCTTCGCCGCTGCGTCGCCAAAGACTGAATCGATCAGGCTGCCCGTCATGCAGGCGCGGTAGCCCGGGCAGGGAAACTGCGGCAGCCAGCCACCTTCCTTGTAGGCATTGACCCAGGCCTGCAGAATGTCTGCCAGCCGCTCCGGGAACAGGATGGTCATCATGGGGTACCAGGCGCGGTACACGTCCCAGTAGCCGTGGTCGGCGTACATAACGCCGGGCACCACCTTGCCGTTGAAGGCAGAGCGGTGGTGCAGGTTGCCGCTCGCATCTGGCTCGTGCCACATGCGCGGGAACAGCAGCGTGCGGTACAGGCAGCTGTAAAACGTCTTTGACTGCACGGGCGTTGCGCCGCCGATCTCGATGCGGCTCAGGTGCTTGTTCCACACCGCCCGACCTTCGTCCCTGAGGGCCGCAGCGGAGCGTGTGCCGGTCTCGTTCTTCAAGTTCAGCGCGGCCTGCTCGAACGATATGAACGACGTACCGATGCGGACCTCGAGCGAACGGCTGGCAGGGTCCAGTGTGACGATACCGACGTGATGGCCGTCCTTCAGCTTGCGTAGTTCGAAACCCTTCCACGCCTGTGCAAACTGCAGCACATAGTAGGTCGCAAAGCCTGCCGGAACGCCGCCCTGATTTGCCGTGGAGGTGAACGAAAGGGTGCGGCCTCCTGCGTCCTGCAGCATCTGCGGTGCATGGTCGCCGGGTATGTCGAACAGAAAGCTGGGCGCTTCCTGTTTATGGAACACGGCGGTGATCACGGCACCGCGCTCCGTTGGGATCAGCTCTGCGTCGATGCCGTAGCGAAGCAATTCCACCTGCATGGAGTTCGGCGACAGCTTCGCCTCTTCCGGACGGAAGGAACTGCTGCGGGCCGATGCCTCCGGGTCAACCACGCCGCACACCGGCATAAAGGTTGCATGGCCGTAATCGCCCAGCCACGGGCTTAACTGGTGCGTCGAGCGGAAGCCCTGCAGGCGGCGCTCGTTGGGCTGGAACATCCAGGAACTGTTTGCACGCGACTGCAGCGTCCAGTGCGCCATGCCGAACGGCATTGCGGCTATGGGCAGGGTATTGCCGCGCGAAAACTGGTACTCGGAATTTGTGCCCTGCAAAATGTTGACGTAAGAGACCGGGTCAGACGCAGCCGTCGCATCGACACCCGAATGAAGTTCCGCTGTCTCGCTGCCGGTTTCTTCCGCGAGGGAGCTTCTCTCAACGCCCGCCGCAGTCACCGTTGCCGCCACGGCAAGGCCCGAAGACTTCAGAAATGAGCGGCGATCCAGTTGCAGTTGCTTCGGTTCCTTGTTCAAGCGGCTTCTCCCCAGTTGTTCGTCCACCAGTCATCATAATGGCGGGCTACAAAGCTCTGCAGACCTGCGTCAAACCTCATCGCTCATGCAGCGGATATCACGTCTCAAATTCAGGCTCACGCAAAGGCCGGACCGCAGCGTATTCTCGCTGCGGAAACACTTTCTCCTGCACGAGGTCAAGAACAGACATGAAGATCCCTTTCAAGCTCCTCGCTCTACTTGCCGCAGCGGTACTTTCCCTTTCTGCTGCTGCACAGGCACCTGCGACACCGCCGGCAGCACCTGCCGCGCGGCCCGCGGGACCGGTTCCACCGGGAACAGCGCCAGCCACTGCA
>CAXTFT010000094.1:0-8078 GCA_964243585.1 uncultured Terriglobus sp. | reverse complement strand
ACGCGCCTGGTTCAGCAGCACCCACGAGCGGGTGCCAGCCACTGCAGCTCGCAGAACCCCTCCTTCGCAGACCGCTGCAGCAGCAGGTGGTGGACCGGGCATGGTGTGGGTAAACACCGCCAGCAAGGTGTACCACTGCCCCGGCACCGCATACTACGGCAAAACCAAGGCCGGAAAGTACCTATCGGAAGACGCAGCCAAAGCTGAAGGCGATCGCGCGAACGCAGGAAAACCCTGCGCGAAGTAAGTTTTGACCAACGTTTGGACAGAATACGGTGCTGTGCAGCGAAGGCAGCAGGCGGCGTCCGGCGCAAAGTTGCATCTCACCTGCAGTAGAAATCAAGCAGCGTTTGCTGCGGATGAAAGCGAGACACGCATGAATCTGAACCTGCTGCGCACGGGCACCGCTGCCATTGTTGCCTTGACCCTGGTGGCAACTGGCTGCGACAAGAAGAAGGATGATACCGGCAACCTGAAGACTGCCATTAACAGCTATTACGACCAGTTCCCGGAGTGCCTGTACAAAGAGCCGATCCAATTACCGCAGCAGCACGACAAGGATGACGCGGAGAAGGTGCAGCCCTTTGACGCGCTGGTGGACCAGGGTCTGCTGTCCCGTACGCCGATTGAAAAGACCAAGCTGCTCGTTATTAAAAAGCAGGCCAACAGCTACGACCTGACCGATAAAGGTCGCGGTAATTGGACGCCTGACACCACGCAGCCGGGTTACGGCAACTTCTGCTTTGCGCACCGCAAGGTCAAGGACATCGTAAGCAACACGCCCGCGGGCACGCAGCCGGGCGCCACCACCACCGTGAACTACACCTACACGCTGGGCGATGTGAAGGACTGGGCGCAGGCGAAAGAGACGCAGAACGCCTTCCCGCAGATCAGTACGTCGCTTGCTGCCACCAATAGCGCGCAGACTACGCTGATTCTAACCAACGATGGCTGGAAGGTACCGACGAGGACGCGCCCGTAAACCAAGTGCCTGCTTCGCTTCGTCATCCTGAGCGGAGCACAGCGCAATCGGAGGACCTGTTTCTTCTCGGGTGGCATTGCTGCTCCGGAAAAAAGCAGGTCCTACGCTGCGTTCAGGATGACGACATGAACTCACTTGCGGCTCCCTACGCACAAGTTAGCCAGATGTTACCTGCCCGGCACCGGCGTCGGATTGAGTTTGTACTCCTTTGGCGGAGTACCGCCGGCAAGGTTGGTCACGAAGTAATCCCAGCGCCGACGCCCGATATAAGTCGTCTGATCACCGTAGCCATGGTGCGCATTCGGCACCATCAGCAGGTCGAAATCCTTGCCCGCCTTCATCAGCGCGTCTACGACCAGCAGCGTGTTCGACGGCGGCACGTTATCGTCCATGGTGCCGTGCACCAGCATCAGCTTGCCCTTGAGGTTCTTGGCGACAGTCTCGTTGCCCTGGTCGTCATAGGCTTTCTTATTGGCGACGTCATCCAGGCCGATCCACTTCTCGGCCCAGTCGTCTTCGTAGTTCCGGTTCTCATGGTTGCCGCTCTCAGACCAGCCCACCTTGAAAAAGTCTGGATAGCGGAACATCGCGTCTGCCGTGGCAAAGCCGCCACCGCTATGGCCCCAGATGCCCGCGCGGTTGATGTCGATCCACGGGTTCTCAGCCGCAAGCTGCTTCATTCCCGCTACCTGGTCCGGCAGGGTGTTGTCGCCCATGTCACCGAAATAGGCCTCGTGAAACTTCTTCGAGCGCCACGGCGTGCCGGTGCCGTCGATAGAGACGACGATAAAGCCAAGCTCGGCCAGCGCCGGGCTGTCACCACGCGAGGCGACAAAGTTGCGCGAACCCACCGAGCCCGTCTGCGGACCCGGATAGATGTAGTTGATGATCGGGTACTTCTTCGACGCATCGAAGTTCGACGGCTTAAACATCAGGCCGTACAGGTCCGTCTTACCGTCGCGGGCCTTGACCGTAATGCCGACGGGCGGCTGCCATCCGGTGGCTTTCAAGCGCGTAATGTTCGCGGTCGAGATCTCCGTCAGGCGCTTGCCTTCGGCATCGCGCAGCACGGCGACTGACGGCGTCTGCGGCGTGCTGTACAGGTCGACGAGGTACTTGCCGTCTTCGCTCAGCGTGGCGGCGTGGTTGCTGTTCTCCGGCGTCAGCAGTTTCAGTCCGTCGTTCGCTGCCTTGCCGTCAAGCTTCACGCGGTAGGTGGCAGAGTAGTACGGGTCCCAGCCTTTCTCGCGGCCCACGCCCTCGAAGAAGATGTCGCCCGTCTTCTCATCCGCGCGCAGCAGTTGCGTCACGTTCCAGTCGCCCGTTGTTACCGGGTGCTTCAGCGCGCCGGTGCCTGCGTCGTACAGGTACAGGTGGCCCCAGTTGCTGCGTTCGCTGAACCACAGGATTTCGTTGCGCTTCGACAGGTAGCGCCAGTTCACACGGCCGTTGCCGCTCTCAAAGAAGGTGGAAACCGTCTCGTTCAGCACCGGACGAACCGCACCGGTGCTCACGTCGGCCATCATCAGGTTTTCCGTGCGGTGATCGCGGCTGGTGGATAGGAAGGCTAACGATTTGCCATCCGCAGCCCACTGCACATCGTCCCACCCGCCTCCCCGGCAGCTGATGTCGTCGCACAGGCTGGAGCGATGCTGGTCGGGCGGCGTCTTCAGCCGCGTCACCTTGCCGGAGTCCGTGTCGATGACGACGCGCTCGATCATGGTCACGTCCTTGTCACCGGGCAGCGGGTAGTGCCAGGCATCCAGGGTGGGGTGGCCTACCTTTGTGCTGACCAGGTACATCATGCCGGTCTTGCGCTGGTCCTGCTGAAAAGTCGCGACCATCTTCGAATCGGCCGACCATACCGCGACGGCGCGGTTGCTGTGCGTCCATCCCGCGTTGTCGGTGGCGTAGCCGTAGTCGGTCACGCCATCGGTGGTCAGCGCCTTTTCCTCGCCGGTGGCAATGTCGCGTGCCCACAGGTTCCAGTCGCGAATGAACACGGCGCGCTTGCCGTCGGGCGACACCACGGCCTCATCGCGTCCCGGGCGCAGAGGCGCGGCAGCGGCGGGGTTGGTGCTCATACCGGCATTGCCGCCGGTGGCCGTGCTGCTGACACCGCCGTCCGGCTGGCCATTGGCCTTGGTCTGCTGATGCGCGGGCGGCAGCTGCTGCCTGGCACAGTTGTAGGTGGCCAGGGTGCAACGATACCGCTCGCCACGCACCGTCACAATCAGCGTCGCATTGCTATCGGTAAATTCAAGTTCGGTGATGGGCAGGGTGCCTGCAGATGCATTGCGCACACCCGCGGTGTTCAGCGCAGCGGCCATCTTTGCGTGATCGAACGCGGGTGCCTTCGCTGGTCTTGCCGCGTCGATCAGCATGAACGTGGAGACGCCGTTGGACGTGTCCTTGTACCAGAAGCGGTCGCCTCCGGCTGGTGCGGAATCGTTCTTCAGCCACGTCACGCGGTCCACCGCATGGTCGATTAGCGGAGCCGTCTTGTAGCCCATGCGGCTCTCCGCACGCTGGTAATCCGCGACGGTCAACGGCGTGGGCTGCTGTGCCGCTGCCAAGGAAACACCAAGCACGCACACACAAGCGTGCGCGACCGCAAACGAAACAACCCTGAACCTGTGCATGCATGGGAGTCTACCAGCCGCCGGACGAGAGGTAGATGTGGGTGCCCCATGTCTCATCGAGACATGGGCTTGCTTCATCGCAGCGCTTGTCCCACGTCTTAGAAACGAGACGAAGGGCACCATCTTCTTGATTTAGAAGAGTGATCCGGTCGTGCGCAGCTTCCATAACATTTGCCGCAGCATCCCCAGCCAGACCTCTACGTCGTCACCCGGCAAGTGCAGTCGCCGCACCAGCCGGTGCAGCGCGCCGTCACCCATGTTGCCGGGAAAGCGGCGGTCGTACTCGCTCGCATGCAGCACTTCGCGCAGGAGGGATTCGACTCGCTGCACCTCGTCCCCGCTGGCCTGCCGTGCAGCCTCGGGCAAGGCGCGCTGCGACGGAGCCTCGCGCGCCAGCTCATACAGGCACACCGCCACCGCCTGGCCCAGGTTCATGCTGATGCCGCCGTTGCGCATGGGCACGGTCAGCAGCCGATGGCAATGGCTCATCTCCTCGGCAGAAAGGCCGGTCTTCTCTGAACCGAACAGCAATGCAGCGCGCCCACCCATGGCTACCGCTTCGTGCATGTAGGTCGTGGAGTCGCGTAGGACCTCCACCGGGTGCAGCAATCGGCGGTCGCCCAACGCGGTGGTGCCGACCACCAACGTGCAGTCCGCGACAGCCTCTGCGACGGACGCGAACCGTCGCGCCGCGGCCAGCACAGGTGCGGCGTCCACCGCCGAACGCGCCTCCTGAAACGGCACGTCGTAGTCGTTCACAATGCGCAGGTCCGCAAAGCCGAAATTGCCCATGGCACGCGCCGCCGCACCGATGTTCAGCGGATTGCGCGCACGTACCAGGACCACGGTCACTGGCAATGGATAAGTGTCACTCACCAAGGTCATTCTACGGAGATCACGTCGCACGAAGCAGCTTGCAGCAGTTGCTGAAACAGTTAGCTGCTTCGCGCTTTGCATCCATTCAGAGAACGAAGCATCCGGGAGCGGTCGCCATGAAGGCAACACAGTTGAACAAAGACGTCTGCCAGCTTACCTTTCTAGGCTTTTCCAACTGCTTCCTGCTGCGCGAAGCCGACGGCCTGACGTTGATTGACACCAGCGTACAGGGTTGCGAGAAGCAGATCGTGTCGGCTGCGCAAAAGTTTGGCGGCACCATTCGCCGCGTCCTGCTGACACACGCCCATGGCGATCACATGGGCTCGCTGGATGGCCTGTACCGCCTGCTTGGCAACGTCGATGTGGCCATTTCAGAGCGCGAGGCACCGCTCTTGCACAAAGACCTGTCACTCCGTTCCGGGGAGCCGCAGAAGAAATTGAAAGCGTTCCTGTTCCCCGGTGCGAAGACGCAGCCCACACACATCCTGACTGAAGGCGAACTGTTCGGCTCACTGCGCTGCTACTACACGCCGGGACACACACCCGGCCAGATGAGCTTTCTGGACGAGCGCACCGGCATGCTGATCACAGGCGATGCCCTGATCTCCATCGGTGGGCTTGCCTCCGTGACCCAGCCGCCCTGGTACTTCCCTATCCCAAAGCTCTTCACGTGGGATCTGCCGACAGCTGCGGCGTCCGTAATGAAGCTGGCCGCCCTGAAGCCTACAAGCGTGGCGACCGGGCACGGCAGGTTCTCGCCAAACGGACCTGCTGCGATGAGCAGAGCGATTGCAAAGCTGGGCGCGTAAAAACGAAACTGTATTAGAAGTAGGAACATGCGTTTCGTTCTAAGCCGTTACCGTGTTCTCATGTCGCTTCTGCTTGCCAACTTAGCCTTGCAGCAATCCACGACTGCTGCCTCACAGGCACGCAAGGGCGGTAGTGCCTCGACATCGGCGACAAGCCACGGCCCAGACCCAACCGGGCCGCTGGCTGTCTTCGACACCACCGCAGGCCGCATCACCTGCAGGCTGTATGCCAAGCAGGCCCCGAAGACCACGGCCAACTTCATCGCGCTGGCTGAGGGCACAAAAGACTGGCACGACGCCCTGAACATGACCGACGTGCACGGCAAGCCGTTCTACGACGGCACCGCGCTGGCCGGCATCACGGACGGCATTCGTGGCGGAGACCGCTTTGGCGGCGGTGAAGGTCCGGCGGGGCCGCCCATTCAGCGCGAGACCATTCCCGGCGTCACCTTTGACCACGCAGGCAGGCTGGCCATGGCGACGCACGCGGGCGAGATCAGCAGCTCATTCTTTCTGATCACGCTGCACGCCGACGACGAGTTCGATAAGAACAAGCGCGGAGCCATCTTTGGGCAGTGCGATGACGCGGGTGTTGCGGTCGCGGCAAACATCTCGCACACGCTGATGCAGGTAGGCAATCGCACCAACCACGCCATCGCTATTAACAAGCTGCGCATCGTGCAGCCGGGTCAGCCGCTGCCACCGGTTGCGGAGGATGTCTCTCCCTCCAGCATTGTGCCGCAACCCGTGCCGCCGTCTGTCCCCACGCTGCCAGCACCCGATCCGACCGGGCCCACCGCCGTCATCGACACCACCATGGGCGCGTTCACCTGCAAACTGTTCCGCGAGCAGGCTCCCATTGCCACCGCAACCTTCACCGAACTGGCCGAGGGCAAGCGCCCGTGGACCAACCCGCTGACGCACGCCACCACGAAGAAGCCGTACTACAACGGCCTGCACTTCAATCGCCTTTTGCCGGATTTCATGGTGCAACAGCAGGACTACCCGGACGGCGCGCCCGACGCCGGCTTTGCCTACAGCATCGAAGCCGTGCCCGGCCTGGAGTTCGACCGCCCCGGCCGCCTCGCCATGGCGAACGACGGTCCGGACAAGAACGACACGTCATTTTTCATTACCGACGCACCCGCGCACACGCTGGACAACCGATTCACCATCTTTGGCCAGTGTGATGATGCTTCCGCAAAGCTGGCAGGAGAGATGGCACGAGTGCCGCGTAACGGCCACAACAAGCCGCTCACGCCCATCACCATCAAGACCGTGACCATCCAGCGCTAGACGACCGCTTCGCTCATCTGCATCACCGGTTCCACATCGGTGAAGTTCGGTATGTCGCCGAGCACCTCGCTCCCATGCGTGGTCAATGCCTGCTGCAGGTGGTCGTCCGAAGTGAAGTACAGCGTGGTAAGCATCGCAAAAGCTGGCCCGCCGCCCTCCATGGACGCCGTGCCGCGCACCATCTCTACCCGCTCCAAACCAAGCGGCGACCAACGCTCCTTCACCAGCGGGATATGCGTCTGCAGGTAGTAGCCGTAATCAAAACGCGAGTCGTGGGTTTGCGGGTACAGCACAGAAACAATCGTCATAGCAGCGATGCTACGCCCGCGAGAGGACGCGCAGCTAGCTGCGCCAGTGCAGTTCGACCGGTCCCGGCAGCGGATGTTCGCCCTTGCCGGTCAACCGCCGGTGCTTCAGCGAAAAGTACCATTTGGCGGGCTTATCCGCGTCATCGATCAGCATCATGGCCGGGCGATACCGCAGCCCCTCGGCCTGCTGCACCATCGTCTCCTGGTCCTGCCCGACGAACTTCGCTCCGAAGTAGCGTGCGATGGCAGGCACCAGGGGCACGCTGTAGAAAATATTCCAGCAGGCCACCACGTCGATGCGGCAACTGGACGGCGTGACCGGCGTCACAGTAGTTAAGGATGCGAACCACTTTTCACCCGCGCGAATGGTCTCGTAGCGCCGGTTCGGCAGGGTGAAGTCGATGGTCGTTGTGATCTCTTGGCCGTAGACCCCCAGCAGCTTGTACGGCGCGGAGTTCGCGCTGGGCGCGTGCGAACTCATGCGAAAGCCATCGGACAGCGGCTCGAAATGCTTCGTCTTCTCGTGGATGGAAGCCGACGAGCGCCACCACCAGGACTGGTGCACAAACGGGCCGTGCGCCGGGTCCATCAGTCCGATGATGCCGTGGTCCACGTTGCAGGGCAGGTCTGCCGTGATGTGCGCCGTGCGGAAATTCGCGGAGAACTTCGGCACTTCCGGTACGGGGGGCAGCTTCGAATCATCCACCATGCGGCCCATGCCAGCCTCCGGCAGAAAGACCCATGCATAGCCGTCACTCTCACGGCACGGGTACGCACCCGCATAGATCCTGGTCGGCTCAAGCGTATCGATCTGCGTCAGTGAAGGTATTTCGACGCACTGCCCACCGCACGGCTCAAACTTCCAGCCATGGTAACGGCACTGCACCGTTTCGCCATCGAACCAACCGGCAGACAGGGGGATACCGCGGTGCGGACAAAGGTCGCGAAGCGCAAACAGTGCGCCATCGTTCTTGCGGCCCACCAGCAACGGCACACCCAGCAGCAGCGTGGTGGTCGACTTGCCACGCGCCAGCCTGTCCGCGCGCAACGCCGGGTACCACTCACCGAAAATGAGGTCCGTCGCGGGCTGCGTGCCCGGCTCCACCCTGTCGTTGCGCAGCTTCACTCTTAAAGGCTACAGCCTACCGGCCTGCCCAGGCGAACG
>CAXTFT010000093.1:0-13641 GCA_964243585.1 uncultured Terriglobus sp. | reverse complement strand
CCTCGTCCGCCGCGGGCCTGATCGGCTCGCGGCCGGGACTTGTTGGGTCTGATGAAGGCGGTTTTCTCACGGAGCAGGTCCGCCGTTCGCCGTATTCCATCGTGCTGTTCGACGAGGTGGAGAAGGGGCATCCGGCCATCCTCGACCTCCTGCTTGGCGTGCTGGACGAAGGCCGGCTGACCGACGCCAAGGGTCGCTTCTGCGACTTCACGAACACGGTTGTGCTGTTCACCTCAAATCTTGGTGTACGCGAATCCATGGCTGCGGGCGAGGACAATGCGTTGCGTGAATCTATCCTGCTGGATGCAGTCCGCGCTAACCTGCGACCGGAGCTGTACAACCGCATCGGCCAGGTGATCCCCTTCCATCCACTCGGCATGCCGGAACTGCGGCGCATTGTCGAGACGCACTTCCGCGGCCTGCGCCGCAAATTGGAAGATGACCGCGAACTGCACCTGGCAGCGACACCCCTGGCCATCGATCTGTTGGCCAGGCTGTCCTACGATCCCGAGTACGGCGCACGCCCCGCGGGCCGCGTCATGCAGCGCGAAGTGCTGTCGCCGCTCGCAGAAATCCTGCTGGGCGGCGACGCAGTTCCTGGCAGCACCATCCTGATTGACACGTCCCACCTCGAAGAACCGCTCTTACGCGAGGATGGCACACCGGAAGAGCCGGAGCCGCAAGACCTGATCTTTTCCATCACAGAGCCGGACCTGCCCGGCACGGACGCCCAAGAAGCAGGCACGGCAGCCGAGGAGGTTGCGCAATGAACGCTTCACGATGGTTGCTGTGCAGCTTGCTTTTTGCCAGCCCGACCGCAGCAGTACAAGCGCAGATTCCCTTGACCCTGTTCAACGGCACCTCGCTTCTTGGCTGGAGTAATCACGGCGCATGGTCTGTCGCCGGCGGCTCCCTGGCCACCGCTGGAGGCGGCAGCCGTCATATCCTGACCGCTGTTCCGTTTGGCGACTTTGAACTGGAATTTGAATACACCGAAGCAGCCCCGATGGGTGCTCAGTTTCGCATGTGGACATCGCATGAGAACGCTGGCGGGCTCGCGATCAACCTGGATTACAGTGGTGCAAAAAGCGGTGTCGGCGGCATCGACGTTCTAGGAAAGTCGCCCATGGCCAGCATTTCTGCGGGTGGCTGGCACAAGGTTCAGGTGGACGCATCACACGGCAAGGTCAATGTGCGTGTCGATGGCCAGCAGGCCGGCAGCAGCGGGTCTGACCTTGGCGCGCGGGCGGGTTACATCGGTTTCCAGGCGGACCGCGACGGCCAGTTGACCCTGCGCAACATCCACCTGCGACCACTGAACCTGAACAGCACCTTCAACGGAACCGATCTGGGCGGATGGAAGAGCGTTGCCAAACCCGCCGATACTAAAGGTGGCATGGGCCACTCTGCCGAGAAGATGGTCACGTTCGGCCTGGGCGGCGGGTCTACCAAGCCGCACGAGGCCAAGTGGACTGTGCGCGGTGGAGCCATGCACGGTGAAGCCGGTCCTGGAGCGCTGGAGAACAGCACCCCGGTGGAAGACGGTTTGATCCAGATCACGGCGAACGTCCATGGCGATGCCAAGCAGGATAACTTCACACCAATTTCCATCCGCAACACGTCGGGGCAGTATGCAACCGGGTACGCGGTGGGTATTGGTCCCTATGCAGGTTCTGTCGACCGGCTCAACAAAGCTCCCATCGGCAAGACGGGTGCGCCAGTGGAGCAGACCATTGCCATTGGTGGACGCGTAGTTCAGACGTGGGTAAACGGCAATATCGTCAGCGTTGCGACGGACTCGCGGCCTGAAAGCGCAAATGCGCAGGCTGGTGCGAAGACGCAGGGCGGCAGCACTATGCTGGTGTTACCGAACGGCAACGTGCAGATGGATATCTCGCGTGTCAACCTGATCGCGTTTGGAAAACCGTATGGTGCGACGCCCCACGCGCCGGCTCCACCGCCCGTTGCAACGGTAGCTGCACCTGCGTCTGCGCCCGTTGTTGCAAGTGCAGGAGACAGTGTCGCGGCGCAGGCCATTGCGAAGCAGGAAGAGACCATTGCCAAAAAGAATGCCGAGGATCAACAGAACAGGGATCGCGTTTCGTCGCTGATGACGCAGGCCCTTGCCTCGAACGATCCTGCCCAGCAGAAGGATCTTTATGGCCAGGTCATGCGCATTGACCCGGCAAACCCAAACGCCATGCAGGGCTACAAGGAAGCACAGGCCAGGCAGCAACAGCAGCAAACGTCAGAGGCACAGGTTCAAACGCAGCAGCAGGACGTCCGCTCAAAAGAGGAGCAGACGAACAGCTCTCTGGTAGGCGCGCAAAGTGCCTTTCTTGGCGGTCGGCTTTCTGACGCCAGCAACGCGTTGTCCACCGCCGAAAGATTGTCACCAGGTAATCCGCTGGTGCGCGAACTGCGGCAACGCATTTCTGCCGCGCAGGCCGGGCGTACACGACTTTATTTTCTTGCAGGTGGCACAGGCATCGTTGCGGCCCTGGCAGCGGGTCTGATGTGGTTTCGCAGAAGAAAGACCGAGCGCTTCCCAGTACTTGAGGTCACGAATGGGCTCGACTCGGGCAAGACCTACCGGCTTGAGAAAGACCAGGTCCGCATTGGTGCAGTGCCGCAGGATGGTGGGCAGAAAAACGATATTGTGGTGCGTGACGTGGAGCACGCCATCTCCCGCTTTCACTGCGAAGTGGTCAAACGCAACGGGCAACTTTACCTGCAGGACCTGAACAGTTCCAATGGCACCAGGGTCGACGGCGAACGCCTGAAACCGGGCAATGCGGCGCTGCTACGTAAGGGCACCAAAATTGAGTTGGGCGGCACGGTGGAAATGCGCTTCGGCTACGACAAGGGTAAGAAGACGGCTTAGCGGTATCGCGGGCGGGACTGCATGGATATCCGGATACGCGCGGCAGCGTTGAGCGATGTGGGGCGGCAACGCCGCACCAACGAGGACAGCTTCGGCTTCGACATGGATCGCGGCCTGTTTGTCGTCTGCGATGGCGTGGGCGGCAGAACTGCCGGCGAGGTCGCCAGCCGGTCTGCCGTGGACTGCGTGCTCACCCGGTTTCCCTATGGCAACGATGCCATGCAGGCAGGCACGGAGTTGCAGCGCGTCATCCAGGCGGCAAATCGGTCGGTGTTCGAGGCCAGCCGGCGGGACCCTCTTTACCAGGGCATGGCGACCACCATCGTGGCAGCGCACTTTGACGGCGCGCGCATGTGGATTGCGCACGTGGGCGACAGCCGTGCGTACCTCTTGCGCAGCCAGTCTCTGCACAAGTTGACCGATGACGATTCGCAACTGAGCCAGATGCTGCGCGAGGGCCGTCGCAACATCTCCCCGCAGCAGATGCAGCAGTGGGACAGCGTGCTGACCCAAGCCATCGGCGCCGCTGACATGGTGGTGCCCAGCGTTACCGTCGTTCAGGTGCAGCTTGGGGACTGCTTCCTGCTGGCGACTGATGGCATCTGCAAGGCACTTTCCAACTCGGAGATGCTGTCGCTGCTGCTGGCGGCGGGATCGCCGGAACAGGCCTGCCATCAGCTCACGACAGCAGCCAATGATGCGGGCGGGCACGACAATGCAACCTGCATCCTGGTCGAGATCGACTAGTACTTCAGCTGCTTTGGCGCTTAATTCGCCTCGGAGCTACTTGCCGACTTGCTGTTTGCGGTAGGCTTCGGCCAACAATCCAATCGTGTCGATTGCGAACTGGTGGACGCCGCTGTCTTTATAGAACTCCGCATGCACAGGACCATGAGTTTGATATGCCTTCCGAAGCGTGGGCTGCAGACTGCCGCCGGAACTGCGGGGGACGGTGCCATCGCCCTGCCCGTGCTTGTCCGCAATGAGGTACCAGACATTCTTATCCAGGTCTGCGCCTTTTCCTTCATCGGGGTTACTATCGGGTATTTTTCCAAAGCCTGCACCACGGTCATAGTCCTGGCGCTCCTGGTATGGCCGCTGGTAAGCATAGTTGATGCTATCGTATGTGGCTGGCCCGTCTTGGCCGTAGGCTACGGCAGTTTTATCGTGGGTCCATGTGTTCAAGTCATGGTGGAACTTATCGGCCTTGTCCATAAGTGCAAATGACTTTGCCTGCGGTGTTTGTGCCGTCCCTTGCTTGATGCTGGGATCCTGCCGCTCCTGCCCGCCTGGGTTGAGCAACTCCGGATGCAGGATGAGGCGAAGAAAGCCCTTATCGGCCTTGTAGATCTCAGCATAGGGATCGCCATGCGCCGGTAAGACCTTGCCCATCACCCTGCCGTTTTTGTCGGTTTGCTGTAGCCAACCAGCCTGTCCGGCACCAGTTTTATAGAGCCGTGTGGGCAACAGCTCCAATCCACCCGCGCAGTTGGCCAGTACTGGCATCACCGTGGCACTGTCTGTACCGATCGCCAAGGCCGACATTCCACCGTGCGCGCCGGCACGCATTTCGTAGTAAGCCTCCGGAGCGCCGGTAGCCGGTTGCGCGCCATGGATTGCACCAAAGCAGCTGCCTTTGAGATCGTGCAATCCCATCGCGGAGCGGGAGGCGAGACCACCCATGGAATGGCTCACGATAACCACGCGGTCGCACTCGCGGCCCGGGATCGCCTTCTCCGCGTCAATGATCTTCTTGATCTCGTTCGCCAGGTACGCTCCAGAGTCCTGGTTACTGTCAACCCAGTTGTACCCGCGGGCATATACCGGAAATACGAAACACTGCTCCAAGCTGCGGAAATACGCACCGCCTAGCGTAAAGAGGAAATCCTCGTAGAAGCTAAGAGCGACCTCGCCCCAGCCATGGTCTACCAACACCTGTGCCGCCTGCTCTGTAAAAGCATCTGCCGATAAATCGGCGCGGAGCGGAAGCCATTGCCAATTGTTCCGCTTGGGGTTATTAAGAATCGGTTTCAGCCGCTTTGCCCAGCGCTCCTTGCACCAAGCCTTGTCCGAGCTGTTCGTGTCCTCGGCCTTTTCTGAAGCCGCTCTGCCGCCGCCTGGCGGGCCATGATGGAAAACCGAGTGTGGCTGGTCGATGAGCAAAGCTTTGTGATGCTCCGCCGTTCCAAGCACATACTGCGAGAACATAAAGCCCTTGCTGTCGGGATCCCACGCTTTGCCATCCGCATTCAGCAGCCGGGTGCCCATGATGCCGGGGATAAACACGACGGGAATGGAATGCTTCACAATGCGAATCTGGTGCTGCAGGTCCGTTAAGAACGTGTAGCTGTGCATCTTTTCGCATTCGCGCCAGTTGATGTCTTTTACGGTGACGGCCATAGTTGATTTACCTGCGAAAGCGTGCGCTGGTCAGTAGCTGGTCCCATGCTGCCAGGAAGGCGGTACCTGGCACAGAAGCGGGGATCTCGTCAGCGTTGAGAACAATTTGGAGGTAGGGCCGCAACGGGTCGTTGGCGTTGCCGCCAAACTCAAACTCGGCGTGCACGGTGTACGTGCTGCCGTGGGCTGTGTCGCGCGTCAGTACCGCATACTCCTGACCGGTGACATCCGCCACTGTGCGGCTCCCGCTACGCAAGGTTTGCATGGACAAACCTGGGGACTCCCGTTTGATGGCGGGCAGCGCGGCATTGGCCTTGCCGACGCGTGCGGGTAAAGTTGAATGCCCAGCGTTGCTATAGACATGGGTAGTGATCGTGCAGGTCAGTGGCATGGGCGGTGTTCCAGGAGCAGGGGTGATGGTCGCGCGGGCCTCTGTGAGTTCATTATTCTGGAATTCGCGTTGAACGGCACCGCCCGCTACACCGAAGCCCCCGCTGGGGGACGCGCCTTCACCCCCGTTGTAGGGCTGGAAACTGTCGAGAACCTCCGTGGTGAGTCGCTCTGAAACTGGCAGTTCGTTCGGCAAGCCATTCGTTCCGGCGATCAGGACCTGAGCGCCGTCCAGGTGGTAGGCCTCAAGCCGCTGGATGTTCTGGTTTGGAAAGAGCCAAAATAAAAGGGCGGGTGTGCCTCCGGCAAGCTGGTACGAGCGCAGCAACGGAGCATCACGCCCAGAACTCAGCTTGCCCTGCTTGATTTCGCCGCTGCGTCCAACCACCCAGTCCTGCAAAGACTTGCCGGACGTCGGCTCGGTACTCACCTCGATGTCGGCGATTTGAGCTTTGCGGAACACAACCGCGACGCTACCAGGCGCGGTCAGCAGCAGGCGGCCCACCTGAAATCTGGTTCCGCTGGACTCCTGTGCCATGCCCATACTCCTTTCACCGCCCGCCTGTGTCGTGCCCCTGCAGCCTGCCAGCACTCCCGTCAAGCAAAGGCAAAGCACTGCAATAATTCGAACACCGGACGCAGGCGGCAGTATTATCGATGGGCCCGGTTGCCGTGGTGAGGTCATGCTTCGTCCTCATCGGTCACTTTGTACTCTTTGTAGAAGTCTGGGAAGGTGAATTTGTTGCCACCGGGCGGAATGCCTTGGAACTGCTGTCCGGTGGCGATGGGCTGCTGTTTCGATTCGCCGCTAGTGAGGTCGGCCTGCAGGGTAACGTCCTCATATGAGGCCGTGTTGCCCCACCAGTCGGTCAGCTTAATGGAGACGCCTTTCATCTCCTTGCCATCTACATGCGCGGAGTGGTAGGCGCTGCGGTGGTGCACACGGCCTGCGGCGCGTAGGATGATGTCACCCTTTGTTTGCATTGCGATAGCCGGGCGTGAAGTTTCAGCTACGTTCTCTGACAGGAGGAACTGATTGCTACGCGGCGTTGCAAGCGACATGGACTGCTTGCCCGGAGTGTCCGTGATGTGAATGCGGATACCGCTTTTGGTAACCAGTCGTTTGACGTAGTTATTGCTGTCGATACTCTCGTCGCCCGTTGCGAACTGGTCGCGCGGGGGCGGGTGCAGGGCGTTCCACAGGCTGCCCAGGATCATGGGGCGCTCAGGATCGGCGTCCTGAAATGCGACGAGCACTTCGTCGCCAACTTCGGGCATCATCGTCCAGCCAAAGCCCGCGCCACAATGCAGGCTGGCCATGGGCGCCAGTAGCAAGGCATCACCCTGCCAGAACAGCGAGACCACCAGGCGGCCCTGCTGCCCTGGGTCCACGTTGCTGACGACGCGGGCCACCTGAACGCCGGGCGCGTGCAACCGCTGAGGTGGGTGCGGATTGCGCCACTGCTTCCAGGGGGTCGCGCGGAAAGTGTTGCTGTACTCCTGCTGGGTCCAGGTGTGGGTGACCTCCAGCAGGTTCCAGGTGCCGTTCGCGTCGCCTAGGTTCTGCACATCAACCGAACCGCCAGCGGCAAGGCCAAGCGTTCGGGAGACGCCTCCGGCGGTCACTGAGCCACCCTGCGCGCGCTCCGCGTCGAACTGCGCCCGGGTCTGCAGGTCGGCATTGGTCGTGGACCGCGAGCGTGACGAGAAGCCAAGCAGGCCCTGGGAAGAAGACCCGCTCTGCACCGCCGCAGCCATGGTTTGGCCGGGCTGCTCAAACTGTGGTGTTTTACTTTCGCCGGGCAGGACTGAGCTTTGGAACACAGCGGAGTCGTAGTGCACGGCCGCGACTTTTGCCGGTCTCAGTTGGCCCTCAATGTGGAACTCCAGCAGGCCGGAGTGGTCGCGAAAAATCAGCGGAACCGGTGCATCGAAGCTGTTCTTCACGCTTGTGTCGCCCAAGCCGGTGCTGATCCAGCCGCCGTGGTCGTCGGCGATGCGCAGCAGAAACTGCCAATCGGTCTCGTTGTACTGGACATACTGCGCGGGAGAAGGCTTGTCAGGGATGGATGAGCTTGCACCCATACTGCCAGCAACAGCGGCAAGCGAGCCCTCAAACCTGGCATTACGCGGAGAACGGTCACGCAGCCACGATGCAGATGCGGCGCGCAGGACGCAGGTGTAGCTGCCCCAGACCTCATGCTTCAATGCAATGTCGATCACGGTGCCGCTGAAGCTGGTATGTGTCGAGCCGTCTTCTGCGGTGTTGGTAATAGTGCATTCTGCGCCCAGGGCGTCCTCGCCTGGGATGGGCCGGTCCATGGTGCTGCGGCACTCCAACTCACAGTAGGAGTGATCGTTCAGGCGCTGCTGGATGACGACGCGCTGCAAACTCGCGTCACTCAACATCTCTCCCGCCAACGACACAAAGGCACCCTGCATCAGGCGTGTCCTGCCGGTCGAGTCGGTTGAGAGAGCAAGATCATACGGTCCTTAGAGAGATGCGATGCGACTTCAGCAGTGATCGTCTCGCTGCTGATGGTATCGCGTTCAGGTTGACCTGTAAGCCTTTTCGCCTAACTGCATTGAATTTGTGCAAACACCAACTGCATGGACTGTGAGAAGCAACTTGAGACAGAGTGCCTCCATCCCAAGCCCGATGCAAGTGCCGAACCATCGTGACAAGCCCAGCGCAGGGCCTGGGGATACCTTGCCTCTGCTGCCTCAGGCTATGGAGTTGCAGTGCCGCTTCGATTTACTGAACGATCCGGAAAATCCTGCACGCCTGCGCTCGCTCGAAGCCAGGACCCTGCTGGAGGATTTGTGCAAAGCACTCGAGGGCGGCACGCTCCGCGTGGTACAGGGCGACGGCCTGGGACACTGGCGGGTGCAGGGATGGGTCAAACGCGCCCTGATGATGCTGAGCAGCGGCGGCACCTTGCAAACGCAACCTGGCGTGTTGCCGGGCACAGAGCTGGATAGCCTGGGGTGGTCCAATCACCGCTCTATGGATAGCCGGGTTCCGGCGGGCAGCTTTCTTCGGCGCGGTGCCTATGTTGCTGCTGGGGCAGCCATCATGCCGCCGTCCACGGTACAGGCGGGCGCGGCCATCCTGGAAGGTGCCATGATCGACTCGCATGTGCTGATTGGTACCGCCGTGCTGGTGGGCGAGGGTGCGGTAGTGGGCTGCGGAACCATGTTGGCGGGCTCATTAATGCCAGAAGAGGCGCTGCCCGTGGTGGTGGAACGCGGTGTCGTCATCGGTGGCAACTGCGGCCTTTACGGCTCCATAGTGGTGGGTGAGCGTGTGTCGATGTTCGCGGGAACCGTCGTCCGCGCGGCAGGCGGGGTGTTCCACGTGGAACGGCGTGAATGGTTGCTTGCGGACAGCAGCGGTACGCTAAGACTGCCGCCCGGCTGTACTGTTTCCATGGGTCTGCCACCCTCCGACGCATTTGCTGATGGCATACAGCGGCTTTCGCCGCTCATTACTGGCTAGAATGGGTTTGCCGCAGAGGAGACAACATGGCGATATTTTCAGGTGATGTTCAGACACCCCTGGCAGTGCCGGACCCAAAAACCGACTACAAAATGCCGATCCCAGGCCAGCTAAGCTACGGCGCAATTACAGGGGTTGGGGCGCTGGCCGGCACAACCGGGCACGACACGCTGCTGCTGACCGGCGACCGGGACCGGCAGATGAATGGAAATGAAAGCACCCGCATTGCCCTGGACCGGTCGCACACCGTGACCGGGAATCAAAAAAAGCAGATCGCCGGCAACAAGGATGAAAACATCGTCGGCAACTTTGTTCACCAGACCATCGGTAATTTGCACCGCACGATTGTTGGCGCGACGAACGATCTTTATACCGCCGCGCACTCCATCGCGCATAAGGCAAACCAGATGATTCAGGAGCCCGTCACGTACATGCATGATGTGCAGACGATGTTCATGAAGAACACCCAGCACCATGACGAGTACCAATTCCTGCAGGTCTACGCCGGAAACGCGATTAATGTGATTGGTATGAACAACGACTTTAAGTTGGTTCAGACTGGACTGACCGGAGCATCGGCGGAAAAGACAGGATTGTCTTACTCAGAGCACCTGGCCAAGATTCATGACGCTGCGGTCGACCAGCGCTTTGAGGCGCTTGACAGCAAGATTGGTGCCATCCAGCCGGTGGTGCACGTGGCGATGTTCCACGAGGTCGCGATTACACAGAAGATCATCGTCGTCGGCGTCAACCAGTTCATGTAGATCATGCTCCTGCCGGTCTGGAGGAGGAGGAAGAATTTGCGTTCGCTACAGATCATGGAAAACAGCCCGGGACAGTTTCTGGCAGTGCAGACGCCTTATACTGCTTCATTCCTGCCGGTATTGGGCGCCCTGGTGGCGGCAGTCTTCTGTGCCTGGTTCGCCTATACCAGGCAGTGGCGATTGTTAGCCCTCCCAGTGCTGGCCTTGCTGGTCCTGGGAGGTTTGGCACTCATCCCGCGCCCTCCAACATTTCGTTTGCTGGTGAACCGGGCCGCTCACCAGGTGACCTCTGAAGCGCAGCGCGGCACGGCAGTCGTTACGTCGTTCTCGGTTGCTGCCAGTGACCTGAGCGGCGCCGACATGCAGTTCAATCGCGGTGCCACCACGATTGTGCTCATCCGGAAAAATGGCTCACTGCTGTACCCGCTGGGCGAACAGCAGTTGCAAAATGAGCCGGATCAATATGTTGTTCTCAACGTGCTTCGTGATGAAATCTCGCACAGCAGCAGCAGGCAGTAGGTGAGCCGTGACCAGACTCCCTGAACAGGTACCATCCGTGGGAGAACCGCGTCGCCGCAGGCTGCTGGAGGCCAACGATCGGCCGCGCTTTCATCCATGGACACGCGCCCCGGAATTTGAATCCTGCCAGTTGTACTGGATGCCGGTAAGCAGCTTTCCTATTGGCTATCTGCAGCGTCAGTGGCTCTTGCGATTTCAGGAACTGTTGCGGGCACACCTGGCTAAGAAGTTGAAGCTAGCTCCTGAAGTGTTTCTGCAGATGAACAGCATCAATGCCGCTTCTCGCGACACTTTCATCAGCAACGCCCGTCGATTTCACCCGCTGTTCGGCCTGGGCAGGCATCCGGGAAGAGCCCTGCCGCCAATCCCTGACGAAAAGTATGCGGAAGACCTCCAAAAGGGCCGTGTGACGTACGACCACAACTCGCTGCGCCCGGACTATACCTACTGGTTTTTGGAAAAGCAGGCTGCGGAGCAGTTGCACCTTTTTTATGGCGGGGGTGGCACCACGACAATTTTTCTGGAGGCAAGTACTCCTCCTCCAAAAGCGCAGAAGCCAAGACTTGCATCCATTCGCGACACCAAACTGCGTGAGATGGTTGCGAACTACGACATGGATAGCACGCTTTCGCGTATGCAGGCGGTGGAATCCCCTTTTTTGAAGCAGAGTAAAGAGATGTTTGCGTCGGATTTGCAGGACGACCCCCAATACCCCGGCCTGCTGTTTACGCTGCCGCTCCTGGCCGCAAACGACTTTTTCGCTGCGACCCCGGCACAGGTCACGGATTGGTTCAGCCTGTTCAAGCTGTACCTGCGGGAAAGCCCTGAGGACAAAGGCATCGTCATGGCGACATCCGAAGACTTTGAAGAAAGTCTGGATGAATTGCTGCAGCAGATGCAGTCCGAAGGACTGGAGTATCCCGCATGATGCCCCTGCGGAGCGGATTCCGTGTTGAGGAAGTGGCAGCGCCGCCGGGCTGGTCGGCACTGCTGTTCAAGCAGCAGTTACCGGTTGAAGACGAGGAGGATCTGCTGGCTTACCGCGAAGCTGTTGCTGATCTTATGGCGCGTCTTCCGGCATTTGCAGAGGTCCACCCGGAAGAAGTTCTGCTGTTGTTTGAGCGCCTGCGTCCTGGTAAGGAAGTTCAGTCGTTACAGAGCAATGCACGCGGGTGGCTGCCGGAGTTTGGAGTCGGTATCTGGCTCGACCAGAAGCCACCCACTACCTGGACAGAGGATGAATTTGCGGATGCAGCGCCGGGCACACTTCGCCCTGTAATCGAGCGCGTGGTCAGGATCCAACGTGACCCCACTGCGCAGCTATCGGCATGGCGCACCCTGCTTGGTTCCGGTGCCCTGATACGGGTCAGCTGCAGCACCTCGGATGCTTTTGTCAAGGGCGCTACAGATCTGCTGCAAAGCAGCATCTCAGACATTTCGCTCACCAGCTTTCCGTTTTATGTTCCACTGCTTCGGCCTGCGACGCTGCATACCCCTGCTTCTTCGTACGATCTGCCCTTAGCCGATCAACTGCCCGGGGCTGACGCTTACGTGCGGGAGAGTGTGGAGGATGGCGGACTGTTCATGCTGGTGCGTCAGCCACCGAAGATGTTCTGGAAGCATGTATTGCGGACGCCTTTGGATATGGAAGTGGCGCACATTACGCCGTATGCGTCGTAGACTGCCAATGGAACCCTGAGGAGTTTTAGCCGTTGGAAACGCCTTTTATCAGTCTCGGGTCGGAACAGCTGTCGTCAGCCCTGCTGACGGAGGTGGACGTTGCTCAACGGCTGAACGATCATTGGACCTGCCGCATTGTGCTGCGCGACACACCTGACCGGCGTCCTTCCGTGGAAGACTACGCCGGCAAAGAACTCAAGATCAGCACCACCGAACTGGATGGCACCGAAACCATCATTTTCCACGGCTTGGTGCGCAGTATGCGCCTGATCTACGAGATTACCGGTGCCTGGGGCGCAGAACTTGAAGCGGTTTCTGCCTCCTGGAAGATGGCGCAGGGCACACGGCTGCGTTACCTGCGGCAGCAATCCGCCCAGGCTGCGGCGCAGGCCATCGTCACGGGCGCAGGCTTGCAGATGGGTGGTGCCATGCCCGCAGGCCCAACCCTGTCCTATGTGCAGTGGGATGAGACAGATTATAGCTTCTTCGCGCGCCTGGTAGACGACACGGAGGCATGGTTTCGCCCGGCGGTCGACGGCTCCGGTGGTCTGGATGTAGAGACGGCTTTCCAAAGCGGCACCACCGTAAACTGGCGCGAAGGCGAGTACGGCCTGCTGGAGTGGACCACCCAGGGCAGCCTGCAGCCTGTCACCGCCAGCGGTGCAAACTACGACCCACAGAAAATGCAGAGCACCGTAGTTGGTGGTACTTCGTCAACCGTGTCCTGGTATGGTGGCGCGGCAGACCGGATGGTGGCCGCGGCGCAGTCAGCCTCAGGCAATGTGGAGTCGGCCTGGGTTGATCGCCATCGCGCTGCGACCATCGCCGACCTGACCACTCGCATGCAGCGTGAGGCTCGGCGTGGCATCGCCAACACCGTCCGCTGCACCGGTATCAGCCGCAATCCCAAGGTGCGCGCGGGCGACACGTTGCAGGTGACCGGCCTACCCGGTGTCGACGCCACCTACGGCGTCATCGAGGTCAAGCACGTCTGGAGTACGCAGGGCTACGAAAACCATTTCACCGTAACGCCCGCCCAACGCTGGTCGCCAGCGGTGCGGCCCGCACGGCCCATGCTCGACGGTGTCTATCCCGCGCGTGTCGTCGACAACCACGATCCGCACAACCAGGGCCGCATCCGCGTGCAGTACTACTGGCAGGAAGACGGCCAAAGCACCTGGGTGCGCCTGCTGACGCCGCACGCCGGCGCAGGCCGCGGCACGCTGTTCCTGCCGGAACTCGGCGACGAGGTGCTGGTCACCTTTGAAGAGGGCGACTCCGAACGGCCTTACGTCGTCGGCTCCGCGTGGAACGGCGTGCATCAACCCCCAGCCACCGGCTTCCACAGCCCCGGCGAGGTCAACGGCTCAGAGTTCGCGCAGAACAATATCAAGCGCATCGTCACCAAGAGTGGTCACCGCATCACGCTGGTGGACACGCCGGGCAAGGAGACCATCTCCATCGCCACGCCCACCAGCAACCGCATCATGCTGACGGAAAGCCAC
>CAXTFT010000092.1:0-13825 GCA_964243585.1 uncultured Terriglobus sp. | reverse complement strand
GATCGTACCGAACTGGATTGGCTGAAGACGACGTTCGGCAGGCGCATCGTCGTCACCGGGATCAGCGTTCCTAAGCGAAAAAAGTCCCACGCCGCAGGGATGTAGTAGCCGCCTTCATCCCAGAAATAGGGCAGGCGCAGGAGCGTGACATGAAGCAGGTACACGCAAACAAACACAGGAGCGAAGAGCAGTGGAACCGGGATCGGCGGTCGCAGGGCGCGGGCTTCTCTCGTCACGTACTCTTCGCTCCGGTTGTGCGGATGGAGTGTTTAGTTAACGGGAACGGGTCCGCCGCCCTGCTGGTATTGCTGGGGCTCGAGTCGCAGTTCGCCGAAGGTGCCTTCATACTGCGCCAGGTTCTGGCCCAGGATGTTGAATAGCGCCTTCGCCTGCTGCGGGCTAAGGAATATGCCCTGCTTGGTCAGGAAGGTGACTTCGTCGGGCGTGTTGCTCTGCATGGTGCCGAAGACGAGTTGGAAGTCCCACACGCTCATGCGGATCTGCACGCTGTTGGCGTACACGTCGTTGTAGTCGTCGGACTGGGTGACGCGAAGGGTGGGCTCGGTGTTTGTGTTGTCGCTCATGCTCTCTCTGGTGGTGCGGGATTCTTGGTGCGGAAGAGGGGACTTGAACCCCTACGGATCGCTCCGCTAGATCCTAAGTCTAGTGCGTCTGCCAATTTCGCCACTTCCGCACGCACCACCAGTCTACCTGTTCTGCCGCTTGTTGGCAGGCCCGTTCCATATGGACATTTCGCAATCGCTGCATGGCCGTCATGCGTGTGACACCGCAACGAAGCGGCTGTGTTTGTGATCCTTGCGCACCTGTGCGATGGGAAAGATTTGCCCATGGAAGCTAAGAAATACGCCTGCGGAAAGTAGGCGGGTTGCAAGCAGCGCCTCCGTCAGGTTCTGGAGCGCGTCGGAACCTTCTATGCCAAAGGGAGTCATGGCTCCGGTAAAGATCACAGGAGCGCTTGTCCTTACAGCGGTTGAAGCGAACATGGCCGCTACAGCAAGGCCGGTTTCCACCACCGTGTCAGTACCGTGGGTGACCAGCACGGGTGTGCTCTCAGCAGCATGGCGCAAAACATGGCCCGCGATCAGGGAACGGTCCGCGTCCGTCATCTCCAGTGAATCCTTATTCATCAGTTCTTCGACGGTGATGTCGATGTCCGGCAGCCGCAGCATCTGCAGGCAGCGGCGAATCTGCGGTTCCGTGTTCTCCATGGAACCAGCCTGCTCGACATAACGCTTTTCGATTGTGCCGCCGGTGGTAAGCAGTGCAATGCGGTGCATACGATTCATCTTAGGGTGTGACCTGATCCGTCGGTGCAAAGCACAAGGGCCTCGCCGAAGCGAAGCCCTTGTTTGCCGATACACAGTTGCTACTGGATGATCTGCGTGGAATGCGTGCCGTTCGCGATTGCCGCCGCACAGGTTGGTCCCGCCGATGCCGTGAACGGATCGTTACGTACCCGAACCAGATTGCCAGTGGCAGAATTCAGCTGCATGCCGCTGATGCTGTTATCCAGGAAATTGGACGTGTAGAGGTAAATACCCAAAGCATTTTCGATGGTGACGCAGGTCGGTCCGGTACGCGCCGGCTGTGCGCCGGTGCTGGTCGCAGAAAGCGCTCCGCTGCCCTGTGCGATGGCGTACGCGCCCACGGTGCTGGCGTTGTAGTTTGCAACATACAGGAACTTGCCGCGCGGATCGATTGTCAGGCCGACCGGCTGCGACTGGGTAGCGAAGGGACCGGTGGTGATCGCCGTTGGAATACCGCCTGCGCTCATGCTGTACGCGATGATCTGGTTTCCTTGTGAATCTGCTACGTAAAGGAAATTGCCCAGAGGCGCTACAGTGACTGCGCTGGCGAGAATACCCGAAGGATAACCTGTCGAAGCAGCTGTTCCGGCGCCGATCGTCGTGTTACCGATAGCTGTGACTGCTCCGCTACCAATATCACGCTTGAAGGCAAGAAGATTGTTGGTCGTCCGATTGTCCTGCTCAATAACATACACATAGCTGGAGCATGAAGTGTTCGTGCAGTCGGACCCGTTGGTCGCGGTGACATTCGTATTTGAGACGTTGGCGCTGACAGCAATGCCGGCAGGCGTGGAACCCAATGGAAAGTAGTTCTGGCCGTTGTTCGTGAGCGGCGTTCCCAGGGACACCAGACCCGAAGCGTCCGTAGTCAACGGGAAGACTTCTAGTCCGCCCGGACCCAGATTCGCCGTGGTGTAACCCGGCTGGAATGTGAACAGGACATAGAGGAACTTGCTGTCACCGGAGAGAGCAAGCGCCGTTGGAAAGCTGCCGGATGTTGTCACGGTCTTCTGCGAGTACAGTTTTCCATCAGTACCGATCTGGAAGTTGACGATGTTGGAATCGTCGCGATTCACCACGAAGACCGTCTTCTGGTTTGAGGTGATCGCCAGGGCTACCGGGTTGCGGCCGCCCGAGTCCTGCCCGGAACTGGCCAGGCGGATAAGTGAGCCAGTCTGGTAATCAATACCAAACTCGTTCAAAATGCCATTCGGATTTGCCGGAGTGCCACGAGAAGATGTGACGTAGAGGAAGCCGACCGTGTAGTTGCGGCTGCAGGCGGTCAGCCCGAGGCAGGCGGCCAGCGAGAGCACTGAGGCTGCGCCAATCCGGCAGATGCTGTTGAACTTCATGCGATAACTTCCCTCAACTGGATACAGGTCTTGGCCACCCGATAACCGGGCAGCCTTTTAGATCGCTTAGCTGGTAATGCCGCTGATGATCAGGCAGGCAGGCCGGCCCTGCGCCTGGAAGGTGGATCCACGCTGTAGCACATTCAATGTGCCTTCCACGTGGTTGATATGATAGCCAGTCACCGTACCGTCCTGGTTGGAGGTGTAAACCCACTGCCTGGAAGGATCTTCCACCATGCAGACAGGGCCCGATCCAACCGCGTATGGATTCAGGTTTGTGGACTGCGGTGTCAGGTTGCCGTTGCTCTGAATGGTGAAGCCGGAGATGCTGCTCTTCGGAGATGTACCAGAGGTGTTGTTCTGATTCAGTACGTACAGCTTTGTGCTGGATGAGTCCGTCAATGTCCAGACCGGTGTGACATTGGGCACCAGGTTTGCTACCTGGCCGCCGGTGACCGGCTGCAACACGCCTGCGGCACTCACGGTGTACTGCAAAATGCGGTTGTTGGCTGCATCGGTCAGATACAGGTAGCTGCCACCTACAGTAATCGATGTGATGTTTACGCTAGAGGGTGGCGAGTCGATAACCTGCGTGGAATTTGCGTTGACGGTGAGTTGTCCAGCAGCTCCCACTTGCAGTGTGGTCACAGTTTGGTCGCCGTTCACAACGACCAGGGCACCAGCTGAAGTCGTTTTGATACGCGTAGGTGCCGGACCGGTTGCCGTGTAGGTCAGGTAGGTGCCATTGACCCTGACCGATTGATTCTGTACTAACGTCAGGCGTCCTGTATCTGGATCAATTCCAAACACTGTCACAGAGCCGCAGGGGGTTTTTGCAAGCAGCCCAGTGGCTGAGTTGCACGCAGTTGTCGTGTTCGGCGAGATCTGGTCCAGTACATACAGGTAGTCACCGCCAGTGCTGATGTCCATCCACTGGGGAGTTCCGCCCTGGCTGGCAAATGCCTGCTGAAAAGTCAAAACGCCGTCGCCGCCAACGCTGAACTCCGCGACAGCGTTCTGTGCGTCACCCGCATTCAGCACATACACGTAACGTCCGCCAGGCCTCACCACGCCCATCACGGGATTGGTGCCGCCAGAGGTAAAGGGCGAACGCACAATCTCGGTCAGGTTACCGGTATTGTTATCGATCTTGTATCCGGTGATTGTGTTTCCGGAACTGTTGCTGGAGGCCTTGCCTTCCAGCACCCAAAGGTATCCGATGGTACCGCCGCCGCAAGATGAAATTCCCAGGGCAAGTGCAACGGATACCGAACAGGCCAGAACCAACCGGCCGCTTCCACTCAACTTCATGTGTTTCCTTCGATTCCCAACGGCTGCGGCAAACCTGCCGCCCATGTCAATGCCATCCCGGGAAGTGAAATGCTCTAGCGATTGTATGCGCCGGGGCGACTTTCCGCTACGGGCCCGGCAGGGTGGTCCAATGTTTCCACGATGCGAAGTAGACGTGCCGTGCCGCGGAAAGAGAGCGGATATTTGCGCTTCCTTCTAAAATTCAGCTTTTTGCTGACACCGCGTAGGGCGACAAGTTGCCGCGCCCCGTTTGAAATATACTTCGAAGTTTCTTCGCAACTGCATGGATCACAAGGTGTTCTTCTCTATGCGCTGCGGTTGAAGTTTTACCGCGCAGAGGAAAGGAACTGTTCATGAAACAAATCGCTCTTGCACTTGTTTCCGCACTTTCTGTTACAACCCTTGTTCACGCACAGGAGACAAACCGAACCATCAACGCGCGCAAGGCAGAACAGCAGCAGCGTATTGGCCGCGGTGTCCAATCTGGCCAGATGACTGCCGGCGAAACAACGCATGTCGAACACCAGGAACGTGCCATTAACCGCGAGGAGCGCGACATGCGTGCCGCTGATAATGGCCACCTGACCCACAGCGACCGCGCTACCCTACAGCACCAGCAAAGCCAGGAAAGTCGCCGCATCTATCGCGACAAGCACAACAGCCGCGTCCGCTAAGGTTTACCCCTCCCCCAGCAGCAAAGGCCACCCGAAGGGGTGGCCTTTGCTGTTGGGGAGCACGTGCATTATTTTGCCGCGCCCACGGCCTGCACCACCCCGGCCTTCAGGGCCTCGGCCTTGTCGGTCTTCTCCCAGGTAAACGCATCACCTGAACGTCCAAAATGACCGTATGCGGCAGTCTGCTGAAACTTTGGCTTGCGCAGGTCCAGCGTTTCGATGATGCCCTTCGGGGTCAGCGAGAAATGCTTCCGCACCAGTTCTGTCAGTTCCTGCGCGTCTGCCTTGCCTGTGCCAAATGTCTCAACCAGCACGCTGACCGGTTCTGCTACGCCGATCGCATAGGCCAGCTGCACCTCGCAACGGTCAGCGAGACCCGCAGCCACGATGTTTTTTGCGATGTAACGTGCCATGTAAGCCGCGGAACGATCCACTTTGGTCGCATCCTTGCCGGAGAAGGCTCCGCCGCCATGACGGCCCATGCCGCCGTAGGTGTCCACGATGATCTTGCGACCGGTCAGGCCGCTGTCGCCCATGGGACCGCCCACAACGAAGCGGCCAGTCGGGTTGATGTGGTATTTCGTATCCGCGTCCAGCAGTTCTGCCGGGATCACGGCCTGGATGACATGCTCCAGAATGTCCGCGCGCAACTTATCGGTCTCGACCGACTCCTCGTGCTGGCTGCTGATGACGATGGCATCCACGCGAACAGGCTTGTGGTTTTCGTTGTACTCGACGGTGACCTGGCTCTTGCCGTCCGGCCGCAGGTAGCCTAGCTGGCCGCTCTTACGAACTTCCGTCAGCCGCGCTGCCAGTTTGTGTGCCAGCGAAATCGGTGTCGGCATCAGCTCCGGCGTTTCATTGCTGGCGTAGCCAAACATCATGCCCTGGTCTCCCGCGCCGCCCGTGTCGACGCCCATGGCGATGTCGGGTGACTGCGAGTTGATCGACGAGATGACCGCGCAGGTGTTGGAATCGAAGCCGTATTCCGAGTGCGTGTAGCCGATTTCAGCCACGGTATTGCGGACAATCTTCTGAAAATCCACGTATGCCTTGGTCGTGATTTCGCCGGCAACTACAACCAGGCCGGTGCAGGTCAGCGTCTCGCACGCCACACGGCTCATGGGATCCTGAGCCAGGCAGGCATCCAGGATGGCATCGGAAATCTGGTCAGCGATCTTGTCAGGATGGCCTTCGGTGACGGACTCGGACGTAAACAGAAAACGATCGCGCTTGGACAAAACTGCTCCTTCAGAAAACTTGAACATTCAAGTAAGTCGCACCATTTTACCTGCCGCCGCAAACCAGCAGCAAAGATGCCACGGAGAACGGTGCGATGCACAAGGCTAATAAGCGCCGGTTTGTTCCACGGGCAAGCGAACCTGGATACAGGTTTCACCGGGAACGCTGTTTTCCACACGGAGCTGTCCTTTGTGTTTGGTGACAAGCCGGCTTGCTGTATCCAACCCCAGTCCAAGCCCGGCACCCACTGCCTTGGTGGTAAAAAACGGTTCAAAGATACGAGATTGAATATCTGCTGCAATGCCGGGACCACTGTCGCAAACCTCAACCAGTACCGTGGAACCGGAACAGGATAGACGCAGCGTCAGGATGGAGGGGTGACCGTCCTCGCATGTGTCCATGGCATCCAGCGCATTTTCCAGCAGTGCCGTCCAGACCTGATTTAACTCTCCGCCATACGCGGAAACGCGGGGTACATCCTTGGCGTACTCGCGCCTTACTTCAGTGCGTCCAAGCCGGGAATTTAGCATGGTGAGCGTATTGTCCAGAGCTTCCCGGAGATCAATTTCCTGGATAGGCGCCTGGTCCATGTAAGAGTAATCCTTGATTGCGGTAATCAGCTCGAAGATGCGCCGGGTCGAATCCATCACTGCATCTGTCATACGTTCTGCGTGCAGAGCGCTTGCAAAGGCACTCAGTGATACTGCGAGCGCCTCGCCCTGCACAATATCTGCAAGGCCGTCCAGGTCTTTCGTTTCAACCTGCGTCTCTGACAGGACAGGTGCGATGCGCCAGCCCTCATGCACGCCATGCGCGTCCAGCCACCTTAACAATGCGTCTTCACGTCCGGCTACATTTATTGCTTCGGCTCGCAGCGGACGTCCGTCGTCCTGCACCAGGTGCTGAATCGAAGCGATCCATCGCCCGTATGCGGCTTTTGTCTCAACATCGAAGCAGAGCGATCCCAGCTTGAACTTCTGATCGCCGTAGTTGCGCAGCTCCGTCCAAAGGTTGTTCGCGGCAGATCGTGCTGCTGACGCGGGATTGTTCAATTCATGGGAAAGGTTTGCCGCCAGCTTTCCAAGCGCGTTCAGTTTTTCAGCCTGCTGCTCCATGCGGGTCACTTCACGCACCCGGTCCAGCAGGGTTGAAACGCAGATCTGTCCCAGGGAGGGCACTGCGGCCAGCATCTCTGGAAAGCGGCTTTCGTCAAAATCAACCGTCCAGACATCTCCAACAGCGAAGCCGTCGCCACCGTAGGTCAACATGCGGCTGAAAGGAAGCTTGCCGGTCAGGTGGGCGCTGCGACCAATAAAGTACAGTACAGGTCCACTGTTCCGCCGGACGTGAATCTCGCCACGCAGAAGAATTGTCATCTGTCGCGCTGGCTGGCCACTGCGAAAAACCTGCTGGCCGTCCCGCATACAGTGTTCTGTTCCATGGGTCGCCAGCCACAGCAACTCGTCATCCTGCAGCGTTTCCAAAGATCGAACACGCCGCAATGCCTCCAGGATCGTGGGAAGGGGCGATGGAGTCTCCGGCAGGAAAGGGTCCCGCGTGTCCCGCTCAGAAACGAGCATACCTTCGCCTGGCAGTACCGCTGATGCTGAGCCCATCGTTACTCTCCTCACCCACATGCTAGACGCCTTGCCGCAGGCCAGCCAGTGGACTTACAGCCAGCAGTCACTTTCCGGCGCTAAGTGGCGATACGGCGCAATGGTGACATTCGTTCCATGCCCTCCGTTACCGTCGCTTCATCTCGTCCCGGCGCATGGGCATGGCGTCGATGGTACTTTGCAAGGTGTCCCAGGAGATGGGGGTGTGCGCACGCAGCTTTTCGCCACCATCTCTTCCCAGCAGGATCACTGTAAACTCACCCGCCTTTACATGGAACCGCTTGCGGGCGGCACTGTGTTCGCTGGCGGACAGCATGGCCGTTGGCGCTGTTTGATTTGTACCAGCGAGCCCGAGTAGAACCAGGTCCCGTTCGCGAAACCCCGCAGCATGCTCCGCGGCAACACGCAACTGGGCGGCTGCCAGCTGGTTGTCACCGTTGCTGAACACCAGCAGCACCCGGTGCCGGTCGCGCATGGCTTCCAGCGTGGTCGGTGCTTGGGACATGGCTGCGACAGGCATAGCGAAGAGCAGGCCCAACGGGAGAACCGAAGACATCTTCATACCCGGTTAGACGCTGCCTGTAAACGTGTGACCGCTTTATGGGAATCTGATCACGATTTTGGAAAAGTGCTCTGCCTTTTCAAGTGAATGAAAGGCATCCGCAGCCTTGCGGAAAGAAAACGCCTGGTCAACAACCGGCCTAATGCCACTGCTTGCAAACGTTTCGGCAACATCGATCAGCAGGGCACGTGGCCCAACATAAATGCCCTGCATACGCAGGGTCTTCATCAGGATCTGCCCGATATTGAGCGGCTGCTCCCTGCCTGTCAACACGCCAATGACGCTGACCTGCGCGCCGATGGCAGCGGAGCGCAACGACAGTGGAAGTGTTCCCGCGCCGCCCGTCTCCAACACGTGGGTCGCACCTTGTCCTTGGGTCAGCTGCCGCACCTGCCTGTCCCAGTCGGGATGCTGGCGATAGTTGATGGTGTGGTCCGCGCCAAGCGAAAGTGCTCGCCCCAGTTTGTCATCGGAACTGCTGGTAATAATGGTGCGCGCACCGCGCAGCTTCGCAATCTGCAGGCCGAAGATGCTGACGCCGCCCGTGCCCAGCAGCAGCACAGTGTCCTTCTCTGAAATGTTGCCGATGCTGACCAGCGCGTTCCACGCCGTAACTGCTGCGCAGGGCAGGGTAGCTGCCTCTTCGTAGCTCATTTCGGCAGGCACCATCACCAAAGCATCAGCAGGAAATATCCGGTGGGTGGTCAATGTTCCATCAACAGCACCACCCAGCGCGGAAGCCGCGGCAGCAGCGTTGGGAGGCCCGTTTTTCCAGTCGAGAAAAAAGGGTGCGACCACCCGATCGCCTACCTTGAACGTCGTCACTTGCTTGCCGCACGCGACGACCTCACCCGCTCCATCAGAGCAGGGTATGCGCGGCTTTTGCACGTTCAAATCGTATTTACCCTGCACCAGCATCAGGTCGCGGTAATTCAGCGATACCGCACGCGTGCGCACCACGATTTCGTGCGGCGCAGGATCCGGTAACTGGATGGTGTCAAACGTCAGTGCATCGATGCTGAAGTCAGCGGAAAGGCGGACTGCTGTAGCTTCCATGCACTATAGATGCACCACGAAAGCCGATCAGTTCGGTGATTTCGGAATCGCTCTAACCGCGACGGACACATAGGATCATCATCCTGAGCGAAGCCGAAAGCCTGCCCTGAATCTGCCGAAGGGACCTGCTTTCTTCCGGAATCAGCACAACTCATCCGTAAGAAAGCAGGCCCTTGCGCAGCCAGCACTAAGCCTTGACGACCGTCCCGTTCTCCACTCTAACCGGGTCCAGGAACGGCATGGCCGCACGCAGTTCCGCACCCACCTTTTCGATGGGGTGCTCGCGATCCTGCTCGCGGAACTTCGTGAACTCCTTACGGCCGCTGTTCTGGTCCTCGATGAAGCGCTTGGCGAAGCTGCCATCCTGAATATCCTTCAGCAGGCCCTTCATCGCTTCCTTGACCTCCGGGGTCACAACGCGCGGACCGGCAACGTAGTCGCCCCATTCCGCCGTGTCGCTGATGCTGTAACGCATGTACTCCAGCCCGCCGCGATACATCAGGTCGACGATCAGCTTCAATTCGTGCAGCACCTCGAAATAGGCCAGTTCGGGCTGATAACCCGCCTCGGTCAGCACTTCGAAGCCAGCCTTGACCAGCGCAGCGGTGCCGCCGCACAGAACGGCCTGCTCGCCGAACAGGTCAGTCTCGGTCTCTTCGGTGAAGGTTGTCTCCAGTACGCCCGCACGTGTGCAGCCGATGCCCTTGGCATAGCTCAGCGCCTGCGCCAGAGCATTGCCGCTGGCATCCTGCTCGACCGCAACCAGGCCGGGGACGCCGCCACCCTCCGTGAAGACTTCACGCACGCGATGCCCCGGCGACTTGGGTGCAACCAGAGAAACATCCACGTCCGCAGGCGGCGTGATGGTGCGGAAACGGATGTTGAACCCATGCGCAAACATCAGCGTCTTGCCTTTCGATAGGCCGGGCTCAATCTCCTTGTACACAGCTGCCGCCGTCTGGTCCGGCACCAGGATCATGATGGTGTCGGCCCACTGCGCCGCATCCGCAACCGACAGCACCTCAAGGCCGGCAGACTTCGCCTTCTCCGCGCCCTTCGAGCCTGCGCGCAGGCCTACTTTGACTTCAACGCCGCTGTCCTTCAGGTTGAGCGCATGCGCGTGGCCCTGCGAGCCATAGCCGATGATGGCAACTTTCTTTGCCTGGATGAGGGAGAGGTCTGCGTCTTGATCGTGATAAGTCTTTGCCATGAGTCTGTAAGTCTCTTTCTTGGTCTTTGTATCTTTATCTAAAGTTTATTGGCCTGGGTCAACAGCTTAGGTCTCATGCTCTGCGAACTGATTAGGCAGGCTATCCATAGGGTCGAGAGCGTCCAGATCCTCGTTCTGATCGAACACGGTTTGGTGCGCCTTGCTGCCCAGCGCCTTCATCACCTTGCTGCTGTGCGCGCCGCGCCGCATGGCCATGCGCCCCGTGCGCGAGACCTCAAGAATCTCGTAACCACTCTCACGCAGCACCTGGATCAGGCCTTCGATCTTTGAAGCGGAGCCCGTCATCTCAAGCATGACGCTGTCGGGTGCCAAATCCACCACACGTGCACGAAACACCTGTGCCAGTTCAAACACCTGCGTCCGCGACTGCAAGCCGTGCGGCGCATTTGGGCCTGCAGCCACCTTGATCAGGCAAAGCTCACGCATCACGGCCTCACTGCGGCCCACCTCGTCCACATCGCGCGTCGTCTCCAACTTGTACAGCGAAGCACGCACGCGAAACGCAGCATTCTCCGGCGCATCGCACACGATGGTCATGCGTGAAACATCCTCCCGCTCCGTCTCACCGACGGTCAGGGACACGATGTTGATGTTGAGCCGCCGGAACAGCGACGCCACGCGCGTCAGCACGCCGGGTCTGTTATCTACAAGAGCGATGAAAGTGTGCAGCATATTTCTTTAATCCTCGCTTGTCTCAAGTAAGGGATCTTTCGTAGGCCGCCGTACCATCTCGTGCAGCGCACTCCCCGGCGCAATCATGGGGTACACGCCATCTTCCTTTTCCACGGCAAAATCAATAAGGTAACTTCCTTCACCAGTTCGCGCACGCGTCACAGTCGGCAAAACTTCCGAGCGGGAAGAAACGCGTAAACCATCGATGCCATGCGCATCCGCCAGCTTCACAAAATTGGGCGACAGAATGGGCGAGTTCGAATAGTTCTTGTCGTAGAACGCTTCCTGCCATTGCCGCACCATGCCCAAGAAGCCGTTGTTGATGACGGCGATGTTGATGTGCAGCTTTTCCTGCTGAATGGTTGAGAGCTCGGCAGCCGTCATCTGGAAACCGCCATCGCCCACGATGACCCATACATCCTTGTCGGGGCAGGCCATCTTCGCGCCGATGGCCGCAGGCAACGCAAAACCCATCGTACCCAGCCCGCCCGATGTGATGAGCGAACGCGTGTCTTCATGCTTGAAGTACTGCGCCTCCCACATCTGGTGCTGGCCCACATCGGTCGCAATGACGGTGTCCGCCAGGCGGCCCGCGGCCTTCGCCTCCTGCCAAATGTCATGGATGACGTGTGCGGCGTACAGGTGGCCGTTGTCGGGCAGGTTGATGATGTCGCGCACGCTGGCATCGCCCTTCAGGTCGCGAATCTCATCGCGCCAGGCAGCAGTCACCGTGCGGTCGAGCTTAGCTGCTTCTGTAGCTGCTTCGATCGACTTCAGCACTTCTTTCAGATCGCCGATTAGCGCAACATCGACCTTGACGTTCTTGTTGATCTCGCTGGGATCGATCTCGATGTGGATCTTCTTCGCGTTAGGCGCGTAGTGTGCCAGGTTGCCCGTTACGCGGTCATCAAAACGCATGCCAAAGGCCAGCAGCAGGTCTGCATTCTGAATGGCGTGGTTCACCCACGACTCACCGTGCATGCCCATCATTCCCAGTGCCAGCGGATGCGACGCAGGGAAGGCGCCGAGGCCAAGCAGCGTGGTCGCGACGGGGATGCCGTGGCGCTCTGCAAAGGCCATCACTTCCTGCTCCGCACCGGACTGGATGATGCCGTGGCCCGCGAAGATGATGGGCTTGCGCGACTGCGTGATCAGTTGCAGCGCGCGGTTCCTGTCACCGGACGCGGCGTGCAGCATAGGATGCGGACGGTACGCGCGCGGCTTCGACATGGCGAAGTCGAACACGGCGGTGGCCTGCTGCGCGTCCTTGGTAATGTCCACCAGCACCGGCCCCGGCCTGCCGCTACGCGCAATCTGAAAGGCCTCGCGTATCGTCGTCGCGATGTCCTCTGCCTTAGTCACCAGGAAGTTGTGCTTGGTGATGGGCAGCGTGATGCCGGTGATGTCCACTTCCTGAAAGGCATCGCTACCCAGCACCTTGCTTGCCACCTGCCCGGTAATGGCGACAAGCGGAATGCTGTCGAGCATCGCCGTTGCCAGCCCGGTGACGAGGTTGGTCGCGCCCGGCCCGCTGGTGGCCATGCATACACCCACATCGCCGCTGGCCCGCGCGTAACCGTCCGCCATGTGCGCCGCGCTCTGCTCATGCCGCACCAGCACGTGGTGGATCGGGAACTTGCGCAACGCATCGTAGATGGGCAGGATGGCGCCGCCCGGATAGCCGAAGACGGTGGAAACGCCCTCGCCCGCCAGCGTGGCCCAGACGATCTCCGCGCCGGTCAGCGTGGGTGCGTGCGGCATTTCTGAATGTTGTGAGTCTGCGGTACTCATACGCGCTCCTATGTTGTTACTGCGCCGACGCTGGCGCTGCTGACCGTGTTGGCATACTTCGCAAAAACGCCACGCTTGTACCGCGGTTCTGGTGCCTTGAAGTTCTGCTTGCGAGCGGCGAGTTCTTCCTCGCTAATCTCCAGGCGCAGTTCACGATTCGGAATGTCGAACGTGACTCGATCGCCCTCCTTCACAAATGCAATCGGCCCGCCAAGCTGCGCCTCCGGAGCGACGTGACCAGCCATCAGGCCGCGCGTTGCCCCGGAGAAGCGGCCATCGGTTAACAAGGCTACCGTTTCGCTCAGCTCCGGGATGCCCTTGATGGCGGCGGTCACGGCCAGCATCTCGCGCATGCCGGGGCCTCCCTTCGGGCCCTCGTAGCGGATGACGCAGACGTCGTTCGGCTTGATCTCGCCTGCCTCCACGGCCCTGAAGCAGAGGTCTTCCGAGTCGAACACGCGCGCGGGGCCGGTGTGCAGCACGCGCTCGTGCCCGGCCACCTTCACCACGCAGCCCTCGGGTGCAAGATTGCCCTTCAGAATGACGAGTCCGCCGGTCTGCTTCAACGGATTGTCCCAGGTGCGGATGACGGGCTGGCCCGGCGTCTCGTGCGCTGCCTGCGCCTCTTCGTGCAGTGTCTTACCGCTCACCGTGATGGCCTCGTGCAACTGGCCGCGTTCGATCAGCCGCTGCGCCAGCACGCGCGATCCGCCCGCGTCCTGGTAGTCCTTTGCAACGTACTTGCCGCCGGGCGAAAGATCGCAGATAAAGGGCGTGCGCTCGCTGATCGTGTCGAAGTCATCCATGGTCAGCGGGATGCTCAGCTCATGCGCGATGGCGATCAGGTGCAGTACGGCGTTGGTTGATCCACCCGATGCGCAGACGGCGGTGATGGCGTTTTCAATCGACTGGCGCGTGAGGATCTGCGATGGCTTGATGTTCTTGCGAACAAGGTCCATGACCATGCGACCCGCCTCGCGGCTGGCGCTG
>CAXTFT010000091.1:6592-14108 GCA_964243585.1 uncultured Terriglobus sp. | reverse complement strand
GCGCAATTTTGGCTTGCGCTGCGAATCCAGCAGCGAAAAGGCGCGTGCCGCGAAAAATTCATTTCGCGTGTAGTAGTACGCCGACCCATGCAGGGTGTTTGTGCCCGTCTTAATGGCCAGCGAAATCAAGCCGCCTGAGTTACGGCCCGCTTCTGCATTGCCCTGCGACTGCACGGTGAACTGGTCGATCGCCTCGATCGGAATCGTAACGCCTGCGATGCCGTTGACGCCGCCCTGGTTGGCGGCGGAGCCGTTCTGCCAGATATCATTTGAGTCGGCGCCATCGATCTGGTAGTTGTTCTGGTTGCCGCGCGCGCCGTTCAGCGAACCTGCGCCGTTGTAACCCGGTGTGATCTTGATGAGCTGGGTGTAGTCGCGGCCGTTAAGCGGAATGTTTTGAACTGCCTTTTCGTTCACGACATTGTTGTTCGTCGAAGAAACCGTATCCAAGGCAATGGCTGCGGCGTTTACCTCTACCTGCTCAGAGGCGGACGAAACAGCCAGCTTGGGATCAAGGCCATAGACCTGGCCGGGGCGGACGGCAATTTTATCGATCTTCACTGTACCGAAGCTGGCTGCCGTGGCCGAGACGCTGTAGTTGTTACCGATGGGCAAATCCTGAAAGGAGTAGTCGCCAGAGTTCGTGGACTCCATCTCTCGAGTAAAGCCCGTGTCCGGGTTTGTCAGGGTCACTTTCGCGTGAGGGACAGCTGCGCCTGAGGCATCCTGCACGGTTCCCGCGATGCCACCACGGTACGTCTGTGCACCTGCAATCACTGTTGATACCAGAAAGGCCGGGGCGAGAATAGAAATGCGCGACCGCGTGCTGAAGCTACCCATGTGTCTCCTTAAGCTCTGCGGATACAGGAGGGCCAATGCGGACAGAAGTCACTCGCACCTTACCCATGAACCGTACCCTTTGAACGACCGCGGTACGGATGGTCCCAAAACGACAGAACAGCTAAATTGTTTAGATTGACCCAAACATATTCGCATCCTGTTCACATTGCAACCTCTTGTGTGAGGATTTCTTTGAGCGTTGCCGCTAAATTGGTGCTGTTCTATACAGGTTTACGCCATGTTTGCAAAGAAATGCATGGAGTTGTGATTGGTTTTGTTTTTTGCGGTTGAGATTGCCGTGGGTACTGCGGAGCTCAAGGACGATAGATTCCGGGCATGCCACCGTGCGGGACCTTAATCACTACTCTTCGCGAAAGAACTTCTTGATTTGCATGCAGCTGCGCGCTCAGTATCCCTAGAGGCTGATAAGAGAGCAAACGATGGCAGAGGACAGCAGCGGATCGCTTGCCGGCAGCAGTGAAGGCGGTCTGTCGGGAACCCATGGGGCGGTGACACCGTCGCCTTTCCTTGTGGGTCCCAGCACGGCAGACGAGTTCAACACGATCAAGCTGCCCACGGTGCCGATTGCCTGTTTCCGGGTAGACGACGCACGCTTTGACTTCGATTCGTCCTTTGTGGCCTCGCACCCGGAAGACGAATCCAAGGACATACGGGCTGAGTTGCGGCTGCTGGTTCAGCTACTGAAAGACAATCCCCAGTCACCGCTGAGCGTCTTCGGCCATGCCGACCCGGTTGGCAATGACGACTACAACAAGCAGCTCAGCGGACGTCGCGCCACCGTAATTTATGCCTTGTTGATCGCGAGTACCGATCCGGGTACGGCCGTTCACCTGTGGCAGGGCGTAGCCGTGCAGGAGCATTGGGGCGCTTCTCAGCGTGGCGCCATGCAGGCATTTACCGGCCTGCCCGCCGGCACAGCAGACGAAGCGCTGATGAAGGCCTATATGCAGAAGCTGTCGCCTGCGGAACTGCAGATCGGCAAAAAAGACTTCCTTGGTAAGGGAGCCGATCCAAAGGGCAAGGGAGACATGCAGGGTTGCAGCGAGTTCAACCCGTCGCTGATTTTCTCGCAACAACGGAACGACGCCTTCAACAGCGCGAACGACACGCAGGGCCGCAACGACGCAAATGCACGTAACCGCCGCGTGCTGGTGCTGCTGTTCAAAAAGGGCAGCAAGATTGATGTTGCCCAATGGCCGTGTCCGCGCGTGAACGAGGGTGTCGGGGGGTGCAAGCTGCGCTTCTGGGCGGACGGCGAGCAGCGGCGCAGCATGCGCCTGCCGGACACGGACCGTACCTTTGAGGCTACGAAGGACACCTTTGCCTGCCGCTTCTATCATCGGCTGCTAACGGATTCGCCTTGTGAATCGCCGGTGTTGAGCCTGAAGATCAGGCTGTTCGATCCGCAGGGCCGTCCCCTGCCGTTTGCTCCTTGCCTTATTACGCTTGGCACCACGGTCACAGCGGCTCGTGCTTCAGGGGCTCCGCCCTCGCCTTTAGGCGTTACGCCTGGCGAAACGTCAGGAGCAGTGTCCAAAATGAGCAAAGACGATGGCTACGTCAGCGTCTCAATACAGAAGCTACCAGCGACAGTAAATGTGCGCTGGAGCCGACCCAGGAAGACAGAGGGCGTTGGAGCTCCCATGCCGAACATTAACGATCCGGACGATTTTGAGTACGTCAAAGACGTCCTCGTCGCGATGCCGGACGACGATGCAGACGACACAACACGGTCGCGGCTAAAGAACCTCGGTTATGACACGCAGCCGATCACGTTGATGCCCGGCTACGGCGACCCGGTTACGGTGTTCCAGACCGAGTACAAGCCGCAGTTTGCTGACATTGCCGTAGACGGTACGTTGAACGATCCGACAAAGCGTGCAACTCGAACTTCACACAATGCTGCCGAGGCCGTGATGCGAGAAGGCAGCAACGTCAAAATGGTGAGGTGAGCGATGGGCGACGACGGTATCTTCCGCAGACCGGCAGTCCCACAACCCGTACGCATCCGGCGTGATGTCAGCAACCTGCCGGGCGATGACCGGACTCTCTTCTGGTACGAGCGCGCGATTCGAGCGATGAAGGCACGTGCACTGGATGATCCCCTCGGCTGGCGCTACCAGGCCGCCATCCACGACTACCCGCAAAATGTTTCCAGCCCAGCGGAACGCCGAAGGCGCAGCTTTACGTGGGATCCCCTGGCCCAAGACACCGACGCGCTTCCGTCGGACGGTGAGATGAGGACTTTTTGGCGGCAGTGCCAACATAACTCCTGGTTCTTTATTCCCTGGCATAGGATGTACCTTCACTTTTTCGAGAAGATCGTGGCGCGCCATGTGGCCGAGCAGGAGGGACCATCGAACTGGGCGCTCCCTTACTGGAACTACAGCACGTCCCCTGAAGCCGCGAGGTTGCCGGTCCCTTTTCGCAGCGGACCAAACAACAGCAACATCAACAGTGCTCTGTTTGTCCCGCAGCGGAATCCCAGGGCAAACAGCGGAGATTTGTTTTTGAACGGCAACGGTACGCAACCCACAAACCCGGACACCAACCTCTCCTGCCTCGCGGACCCGGTATTTTCACTTGCAGCGGGAAGGACCTTCGGCTTTGGCGGTCCGCCCGTTCTACGGCACCCAGCGGGCGGGGATGAAGGCTTGCTGGAGCAGGTGCCGCATGACAACGTGCATGGAGCCCTGGGCGGCGGTGCCTTTCCAGACTGGAGAACCAATCTGACCAGGACGCCCCCCGGCTTCATGTCCCTGTTCAGCACCGCCCCGCTTGACCCTATGTTCTGGCTGCACCATTGCAATATTGACCGCCTTTGGGAGGTGTGGGTGCAACGGCAGAAAACCCTCGGCACCATTCCGCGAAATCCCGTGGCTCAGAAGGCTCCACAGGACCCAAGCTGGCGAGAGGTTCGATTCGATTTTCATGATGAAACTGGCAAGGCTGTGAGGATGGCCGTGAGCGAAGTGCTGGATTCCCGCATTGCGCCGTTTTCTTACGAGTATGAGGACACCAGTGATCCAACCGGAAGTACGCCGTGAAGAACGCTTCGCAGCAACGGCGAACGGCACTGCTCGTCGTGCTTCCTTGCCTTCTGCATGCAATGCCTGTCGCCACTTCGACATCTTTTTCAGCGCAAACAACGGAGCACATTATGGCTGAGCCTGTTTCACCATCCGGCGCGCCGCAAACGCCTGCTGGTCCCGAGATGATTGCATCCACCACGGAGCCGTTCTTCATGTCCTCCGGGGAGACGCGCGTGCGCCTGCGGTTACATCGGCCAGGCGGTCCTGCACTCGGCCGCGAACCTGGATCGCTCGTGGTGTTCCTCCGTGTCGAAAATGTGACCGGAGACAACGTTGCACCCACGTTCAGTGCTTACGTGAACCTGCCGGAAGGCGCTGACCCGAATAAGCACTCGGAACTGTTTGCCGGCAGCATGGGAATGTTTGGCCTGCCGGAAGCAAGCCTGCGAGAAGGCGAGCATGGTGGCAGTGGAAAAAATTTCACCCTGGACATTACCCGGCTCTTCCACGCATTAGCTCAACGCAACGCGTGGAATCCGCAAGAGCTTACCGTTTCCTTTGTGCCTTCACCCTGGGACTGGCCCGTTCCCAGACTCAGGGTAGGCCGCCTGAGCCTTTACCTGCAATGAGCACCCTTGCCGCTGCGCCAGCTTCCCCAGTCTCGCGGCTGCGGCTGTTCACCTGAGTGGTGGGTGCTTGCGCTCTGTGGCGCGGCCTGGGTGGTCATGATCGCCGGCGCGGGTCACAACCATGTTGCCGCGAGCTTTGGAGCGGTGCGGCAGCAGATGTCAACATGGCTGGCCATGACACTGGCCATGATGCTGCCAACGGCGATCCCGCAGATGCGCCGGACAGCGCAGGGCAGCTTCTGGCACCGGCGCCACCGGGCGATTGCCGGTTTCGCGGCGGGATATTTGCTGCCGTGGAGCGCGGCTGGCCTGCTGGCGGCTCTGCTGCTTTCCCCCCGCTGGATGCATGCCGCGACGGCACCCATCGCGCTGTTCGTGTTGGCGGCGGCATGGCAGCGGACTAGGTTGTACCGCTTTGCGCGGCGCGATTGCCACAGGACAGCGCCGCTGGCACCGCTGGGCTGGCGGGCGGATCGTGACTGCGCGGGCTATGGCTGCATGGTGGGTGCGGCCTGTGTCAGGAGTTGCTGGCCGCTGATGCTGGCGTGTGCCTCCACGGGGCACGGCCTTGTTGCAATGGCAGGAGGATGCCTGCTCAGCATGCTGGAGGCATGGTCCTTCAGGCCACCGGCGCGTGCCTTGCTTGCCGGAACGCTGGGGCTGGCGCTGTACTATGCGCTGCTTGGTGTGCTTGCTCCTGGCACTCCACACCTCGCTATGCGTATGTAGGGCGGAGGCCTGACAGTTGCTCTCCTCCGCAACTTTGCATGTCACGCTGGAGGAACGGCCTGGGCCTGTTCGGCCGCGGCCTTGACCAGGCGTAAAACTTTCTCCTTTGGGTCGAGCCGCAGGCGCAGCAGATCGGACGCCCAGGGCAGGTCGACGTCGAACTCCCGGCCAAGCTGCATCATCAACGACACGTATGTACCCAGGTCCTCGTCAGACCGGATGCCGTAGCGCTTTGGCCGGTCGATGCCGTGGCGCACCCACTCGGCAAGGCCTTTCCTGCCCAGACGTTCTGTGCGCTCCGGGTATTTTTCTGCCATCTGCTTCAGCAGAGTTTCGGCAAGCGGATCACGCTCCTGCGCCTTCAGCTTCGCCATCTGCGTAGCTGTGAGCACCAGCCGGTCGACCGGCGCTGAACTTTGCCTGCTGCCCGGCGACGTTGCGGGTGTTTCTACCGTCGTCCGCTCCGTTGGGGCGCTGCCATCCAGAAAGATCAGCGATTTCTCCAGGCCCGCCGCGCCCTGCTGAAATCCCACTGCCGTCTGCGCAGCCGTCCCCGGCAGCAGGTACGATTGCACCGTGCCGAAGAAGAACGGCCACTGCCGCGGTGTCGAGTTTTCCAGCAGGGTGCCCAGTACGCGGGGATCGTAGAAACGCAGCAGTGCCGGTTGGCCGTCTGGCTGGTTTGCGAGCAGCAAACGGCGTAGAAAGGCCAGCAGGTCCCAGGCACCGGCGGAACTGGTCAGGTAAATGCCCCAGTGGCCCGCCCAGCCCGCGTCCACCAGGGCTTCCATTACCGGCGAGGCCGCCTGCAGCGGCACCAGGTACGGCGCAAAGTTAATCAGTTCTGGCGGCGAGCCCTGTTCAAACAGCCAGGCGTACTGGCCTTGGTGCTGCAGCAGCATGGCCAGAATGCGCGGGTCGCGCGCGGCGTCCAGCACGGCGTAGAGCGGCTGCAGGCCGGTTCGCATCTCCTGCAGCAGACGTTCTCGCGCCGCCGGCAGCAAGGGTTCAGGGTCTGCGGGAGGTTCGGCAGGCAGATCTACGGTTGCGGCCACCGGCGCGTCGTCCAGTATGAGGAAGTGCGTTTGCCCGGCGATGAAGGCATCGCCCGCATGAAGGATCGCCGAAGTGACCGGCGCGCCTCGAACGATGGTGCCGTTGGTGCTGTTCAGGTCCGTCAGGGTGCAGGTGTCGCCCTGTACGGCCAGCGAAAAATGCAGACCGGACAGGAACGTTTCACCAGGCAGCGCGAAGTCGGCCTGCTGTCGACGGCCCACGCGCAGCGTAGCGCCCGGCGGTAGCGGCACACGGTGGCCTTTGCGGAAACCTGAATCAATCTGCAATACCAATGGCATGGCTGGCCCATTGTTTCAGAGAGCGGCACGGCTGGACACCATGAGACCGGATAGCCTGTGCGCACCACCGCCGGCCGGGCTTCAGCAGCCGTGTACCTGCTTCAGCTTTGCCTGCGTCAACGGTCCCGGCTTGCCGTCGACCACCAGCTTTTCTTCGCACTGGAACTCCTGCAGGGCGGACTGGAACTGCGCGTCATCCGCCGTTTCCGGAGTGCCCGCGAAGTAGCCGAGATTGTTCAGCCGCGATGCTTGACCGGTCAAAGTGTCCAACGGATCCAACTGGCCAATACCGATGCTCAACGGATCGTCTTTGTAGGGTGTTTCTTCCGTGCCCACGACCAGCGTGGCACTTGTCGTGCTCGCGACAATTCGCTGCTCAATCCTGCCCTCGGCGCTGCTGGTTACGGTTGTCTTCTGCCCATCGATAAAGAGGTCGCAGGGAGCGTTTCCAATCGGCTTTTCATAGGCGTCCTTAAGAACCAGGCGCAGCATCAACGGCTTTGCGGCAAGTTTAAAGGTGTGCCGCTTTGTTGTTTCACCCAGCACGTCTTTCGTCTCTTTGTCCGGGATGAAGACGGTGTCGCCCGGAAGCAGAACATTCGGATTGACCCGCAACTGCTTTAGTTCTGCGTTACCCGGATGATCCCAGATGACGCTGAAATCCTGGAAGCCGTTCTGCGAGGCAATGGAGGAGAGGTGCTCACCCTGCTGAACTACATGGCTGGTTCCCATGCCGCTATCCCTTGCTCCACGCCTGCTTGTCCAGGGCGGTAAAGGTGATCTTGCAGGTGCCAGGATCGATGCCTTCCACCCGCGCGACTCCTTTGCCGTCGGTGCAGCCCTCGCTGAAAGTTCCGTCCGGCAGTTGGATTTTGTAGGGCTCGTTGGGAACCGGGTTGCCGTCGGGGTC
>CAXTFT010000091.1:0-6582 GCA_964243585.1 uncultured Terriglobus sp. | reverse complement strand
GGTCGAGCAGTTCGATTTCGACCCATGTTTTCTTCGCATCGTCGATGCTCTGCCCCACGGCAGAATGACCTGCGGCAGCCGCGTTGCTGCCATCAGAACCGCCTGTAGATGACCCGGCTGATGCGCTACCGCCAGAGGCCCCGCCTGTGCCGGAGGACCCGCCAGCGGCCTGGCTAAGTGTCTTGTTGCCGCCCACTACGACCGTTGCAGCACCGGTCTGCGAAGCTTTCGCGAGCACCTGTGCGGTGCTGCCGGCCTCGCCGCCCATGGCCGCGCTTACCGCACCCATGCCGCCGCCGACGCTGGGTGTAATCACCGCACCCATGCCCACCACGCCAATCATGACAGTGGGGCAGCCCATAACAATGGGATTTGCAGGCCCCATCGCCAGGCCGGGCTTCTCGATGACAATGTCACCCATGCGGCACGCCATCATGCCGTTGATAAAGACCGTGGGACTGCCCATCATCACGGCACCGACGCCGTCTGCGCCGGAGATGCTGACGGCGGGGCAGGCATGCTGGTCCATGATAGCCCGCCACGCCGGCATGAAGCCGATCATCACGTTTGCGCTGCCCGGGCCGGGAGCCAGTGGTGAACCATGCGTTGTCGGGTCTGCCATGCGCGCTGCGGGGGGCATCTACACCTCACTGCCTGAGTGTCGAGCTTGCTGCCTCGCCCACAAACCTACCACGGCAGCGCCCGCCGCAGGCAGTACGGCTTGCCGTGCGGCGCGTTCAGCTACCTTTTGAGCAGTCGCCCGGTCGAAGCGCCCCGTCAACCGCTGCCAGCCACCCGTCTGTCCGGCTGACCGGCCACACCTTCCAGGCAGCCGGAAGACTCTCCGATTGCAGTTCGCAGACCAGGATGATTTCCGGCCCGGCCCGGTTCAACTCCGCAACGTCCGCCACGGAGAGATCTTTGCGGTAGATTTCATTGCCGAGTTCATCAAAGACTCCGATGTACCAGAAGAAAACGTCGTCCCATGCACCGTCCGGTAACGCTGCGACCGGAACAGGAAGGCGGACGATCCACTCGTAAACCGACTCGTTCCAATTGTCTGGACCAGCGGGGTTAGGCGGTTCTTCCGCGCGCATGGTGTAACCCTGCGCCTTGCGGTGCTGCAGCGAGATGCCTGCATAGGCCTCGTAATCACTAAGACTTCTGACGGAACCAAGGTTGAAACCGTCCAGGGTCTGGCCCGCAAGCAGTGCGCTGACACGCTGCTTGCTCAGGAGATCGCGCTCATGCCATGTCTGCATGGTCTGTGCCTCCACATGGTCGTCCCAGTGCTTCACATGTTCGGCACGGATATAGTCGTGCCACACCATAGCCTCAGACGGATGGAAGAGGTCATAGCCATGCGTAAAGGCGCGCAGCGTCATGGCCGCTTCTTCACCCAGGAAGTACAACTGCGGGTCATACGGAACTTCCTGTACGAAGGTGCCCGGCGCAAACAAAAATCCGGCAGACAGGAAGCGTGCACGCAGCGGCTGCGTCCTGCCCTGCCGGTGTGAAATGGCGACTGGGCGAAAGTGCGGAATGCCTTCCGTGGTGAAGCCGTGCAGCGCCATCTGCAACGGCAGCGGTTCCAGCACCTCAACCTCACCGGGCGTGAACGGTGTGGCATAAGTGCTCAGGACCGGCTTTGCGCTGCCGGTTGCCCCCGCGGTTTCGATCAGCAGGACGTCCCAGCCGGGCCGCATGCGGCAGTGTGAATCCAGTTGCAGGAACCACCGCTCGCCTTGCCACAGCTTCATGGCCTCAGCGCGCGCCCAGCATGCGCCTCCGCTTGCCTGCCATGGAACGTCGAGGATGCGCAGGCGTTGATCCGCAGCCGGTGCAGTCTCCGCGGAATCGTACTGCCAGCAGATGCCCAAGCGTAACCGCCCGGGGTAGCGCGCGGTCTCCAGACAGCTGCGAATCGTCGCATGCAGCTGCTGGTCGCGGTAAGACGCAATGGAGATAAAGATCAGGTCGTCATCAGCATGCATGGCAGAAGGCCGTCCCTAAAGTATCAGCGGCAACAACGGCTGGCTGAGTACTGCACAGCCGGGGGTGAACGGCTTGCATGCGTTGCGGCCGCACTGTCCCGAATTGGGTCAGAACAGCATGGCGGTACCGCCTGCGTGATTGCGGCCATGGAATGGCGAAGCTAACTTGGGACAAAGTTCAACCCGGGTAGCGCGCAGCGTCTACCGGGCAGGTACCGGCATGTTCGGGGAAGGCGACGCACTCCGTCCTCGATACATTTTGCGTGAGATATTCCTGTTCCCGGTAGTGGCCGCCCGCGCCCCGGCAGATCCCCGCCCGCCAACAGATGATGGGCGCCGCGATCGGAGCAGGAAGAAATGCGCAAACTTCGTTCTACGTGCTTACTGGCCTTGATGGCCGGGCTTTCCGCAACAGCACTGCCGGGCCAAACAGCACTGCCGGGCCAGGCAGCTTTGGCCGCACCGCCCGATTCTGCAAGCGAGTGGCAGGGCCTGCCCACCGTACTGCCCATGCGGACCGGTACCACCACAGATTGCGTTGCGTCCGGTGACGGCGCGGCGGCCATCCCAGGTGGATTGGGGCAGGCCACCGGCTCCGGCAACACCCATCCTCAGGTGCCCTGCATCGACACGGCAATCAGCGGTACGGCGGCTTCGGTAGCCCCTTCCCATGCTGAGGCTACTGAAGCCGCACCGCCCCAAACCGCCTTGCCGGCTGACGCTGTGCGCCGGGCAGAAGCCGAGGCGCGGGCGGCTGCGCTGGAAAGCAGTCGCAGAGAACCGGAGGAACCACAACCCGTCCGCGCAAAGGTGCCCTACAACAACATGCCGGCGTTGCGCGACCTGTACACGCAGGTGCCGTCCGCGGGCGGCACGCTGCGCAGGTTTGGCAGCGAAGCCTTTCTGCTGGGCACGGGCAACGCAAATCTGTTGCCGTCAGACCTGCCGGTGGGACCCGACTATGTGCTTGGCGTCGGCGACCAGCTGGTCATCAATCTGTGGGGGAGCCATGCCGACCGCCTGAGCGTCACCGTCGACCGGCAGGGACAAATTGCGCTGCCTGAGGCGGGTACCCTGGTCGTCAGCGGCCTGACCATCCTGCAGGCCCAACAGGCTCTGCAAAAGGCGCTGAATAGCCAGTTCAAGGACGAGCACGCAGAGTTCTCCATGGGCCGGCTGCGGACAGTCCGCGTGTACGTGGTAGGCGATGTGCAGCGGCCCGGCGCCTACGATGTGAATGCGCTCTCCACACCGCTAAGCGTGCTATATGCGGCGGGTGGACCCACCGCGCGCGGATCACTACGCTTGCTGAAGCAGATGCGCGGCGACAAGCCGGTCGCTGAGATCGATCTGTACGACTTTCTGCTGAAGGGCGTACGCACCGGCGTGGAGCGCCTGCAACCGGGCGACACCATTGTGGTACCGCCGGTTGGCAAGCAGGTCACCGTGGAAGGCGCCGTTCACCATCCGGCCATTTACGAACTGAACGGTGAAACCGATCTGCAGCAGGTGCTGGACCTGACAGGTGGCGTGCTGCCCACTGCCAGTCTGAACCGGATTGAGGTCTCGCGCGTTGAGGCAAATGAACGCCGTACCATGTTGAGCCTGGAACCCGGCTCCGGCGACGCTCTGGTCAAGGCCCTGTCTACATTTCATGTGCAGAGCCAGGACCACGTCGTCATTTCGCAGATCCTTCCCTATACGCAGCAGGCGGTATACCTTGCCGGCCACGTCTTTCGGCCCGGCCAGTACGCCTTTCGACCCGGCCTGACGCTTACCGACGTCGTCCGCTCCTACGCGGACATTCTGCCGGAACCGGCGGACCGCGGCCAGGTCGTTCGTCTGGTAGCACCGGACTTTCATCCGTTGACCCTTCCCTTTCAACTGGGGGATGTGCTGATGGGGAACTCGCCGGTGGCTTTGCAGCCATTCGACACCGTGGAGATCTTTGGCCGCTACGAGTCCGATGCTCCTAGCGTGCGCATTGAAGGGGAGGTGCTAAGGCCCGGCATGTACCCGATGTTCGCGGGCATGACGGTGTCGGCACTGGTGGACCTAGCTGGTGGCCTGGATCGTAGCGCCTATCGTGAAACAGCCGGGCTTACCAGCTATTCCATCCTGAACGGCAAGGCGGTTGAGATTGGCCACGTCGATATCCCTTTGACAGACGCCATGGCGGCCGACCAGGCAAGCAACCGGGTGTTGAAGCCCGGCGACGTTCTCAGCATTCGCCAGATAACGGGCTGGGCTGACATTGGATCGTCGGTCACCGTCACCGGTGAGGTTGCTCACCCTGGCGGCTACGGTCTGGCTGCGGGTGAACGGCTCAGTTCGGTCGTCAAGCGGGCGGGCGGCCTGCGGCCTGAGGCTTACCCGGAGGCCGCAAACTTCTCCCGCGTGCAGGTGCAGTTAGCAGCCGAGCAGACACGGCAGGAGATGATTCAGCGGCTGGAAAGCGCACCCATTGAAGTGAAGTCCAGCACCGTGACTTCAGCGGACGATCAGCAACTGGCCGCATCCCTGCAGTCACAGCGGGTTCACCTGCTTGCCGCGCTGCGCAGCCATCCTGCAAGCGGTCGCATGGTGGTCAACATTTCGTCAGACGTGAGTCGTTGGGAGGGCACGCCCGAAGATATCGTGCTCCGTGCCGGTGACGCCGTCACCATTCCGAAGCGTCCGGACTTTGTGTTGATCGGCGGACAGGTTTATAACCCCACGGCAATCAGCTTCGTGCCCGGCCATGATGCGGGCTGGTACCTGAACAAGGGCGGCGGACCGACACGGTACGGCGATCGTAAGCGAGCCTATGTTCTGCGCGCGGACGGCTCGGTTGTCGCGCACGGTTTGTTCGGCAGGGGCATTCTGAATGTCTCCCTGCGGCCGGGTGACGCGGTCGTGGTACCTGAAAAGCTGATTACCGGCAACCACGTTTTGCGGGATGTGCTTGCCACTGCGCAAATCGTAACTTCACTGGCCCTGACCGCGGCAGTGGCGGGCGGCCTCTAAGCTACGCCCTTAGGAACGCTGCGAAGGCTTAGCTGCATGACTTATAAGCTGACGATTCCTTACTTGTAAGTTATTGACTCAACTTATCTAAAAATACGTCGCGTGCGGATGGAGAAACGGATTGAAGCTGAGCATGGAGCGCAGGTACCAACAGGTAGTCCGCGCCGTGTCTTCCGGCCTGCTGAGTAAAGGGACCAACCTGCTGGTCAACCTCCTGCTGGTACCCGTCATGCTGCGTCAACTGGGGGCCGAGAGCTACGGCCTTTGGATCACCATCACCGGCACCGTGAACATGTTTGTGCTGCTGGATATCGGCATCGCCAACACGTTGACCAACCTGATCTCCGAAGCCTACGCGGCAGACAACCGCAAATTGGCCGGGGAGTATTTCAGCAGCGCTTTCTGGACCGTGTGCGCGGTGAGCGTCGCCATAGGCCTTGCCATTGCTCTGGCGTGGCCCTCTATCGACTGGCCTTCACTCTTTAATATTTCGGATCCAACGCTCGCAAACTCCACAAAACAGGCGGTCGCAACTTCGGTAGTTCTGCTGTTGTTGTCGCTGCCGGCAGGTCTGGCGGCGCGGCTGCTGGCGGGCTACCAGGAAATGCACCTGGCAAATATCTTCGCCGCGCTGGGTAGCCTGGGCAGCCTGGGCGGAGTGCTTATCGGCCTGCACCAGGGCGCGGGACTGGCAGGATTGGTTGCCGGCTATGCTGCTCCTATTGTTGGCGCGAACATCCTGTCACTGCTCTGGCTGATCTTTCATTACAAGCCCTGGATCAGGCCGAGTCCTCGCCTGCTGCACCTTGTTCACGTTCGCAGAATTCTTTATTCAGGCGGCCAGTTCTTTATTATCCAGGTGGCCGGCTTGGTCGTGATGAACAGCGACAATCTGGTGCTGTCGCATTACCTTAGCCCTGCCGCCGTTACGCCCTACAATGTCACCTGGCGTCTGGTGGGCTATGTGCTGGCCCTGCAGGGATTGCCAGTCGGAGCCATGTGGCCGGCACTTGCCGAGGCTTATGCCCGCCGCGATTTGCCCTGGATACAGCAGGCCTACCGGCGCATGCGTTCCATGACGCTGGTCATTCTGCTGGTGGCCTGCACCGTTCTGCTCCCGTTTGGTAAAAGCATCATCCGGGTATGGGCGGGTGCAGCGGCCGTGCCCGGCAACATGTTGCTCTTGCTGATGTGCTGCTGGATGTGCCTGTGTGCCGTGACCGTCTACCAGGCAAACCTGATGGGCGCTGTCAGCCGCGTGGGCAGGCAGGCGGCGTCGTCAGGTGTTGCGGCGGCGGTGAATCTGGCGCTTTCCCTTTGGTGGGTCCGCAGCCTGGGCCAGGCTGGGGTCATTCTTGCCACCGTTGTGTCGTACGCCGTCTTTGTGGTGGCGGTTCAGGTGTACGAAGTCAAAGCCATTCTGCAGGGCGACGCGCTGCCTGCCGCAGAGGCCACCGGCAATGCCTAGCATGCGCAGAGTAACCATTGCTGCGCTGCGACACGTGCTGCGGACTGCCGTCCCGGTCCTGCGCTGGTTGCCCTTCACCGCACCTCCGCAGGAGCCGATAGGCTTGCCGCCACC
>CAXTFT010000090.1:0-14215 GCA_964243585.1 uncultured Terriglobus sp. | reverse complement strand
TCAGACCAAGGCCCCTGTAGGTTTGTCTGACAGCAGCCCATACAATAGCTCATGGCTCACAGATCGGTTCGTTCCCTGGTTCCGGTTGCACTACTTGCGGCCCTGCTGATCATTGGGCTTAATACCTGGTTTGCGGTGGCCGCGATTCGCGCTTTGCTTCAGAGCGAAGCGTGGCTTGCGCATACCTGGCAGGTAATCGGCCAGAACGAGCGCCTGCTTGTCAGCATAACCAGTGCAGAATCTTCGGCGCGTGGCTTCCTGATTACCGGCAATGACAGCCTGCTTGCTACTTTCGAAAGTACCAGGCGCTCTCTGCCGCAGGACATCGAGCAGTTCAAAAGCCTGACCGCTGACAATGCAATTCAGCAGAACAACCTTGCTGAGGCTCGCGGGATCATTACCCGGCGCATGACGATGTTGAACGAGGTGATACAGGCGCGAAGGATCGGCGGCTTCCAGGCAGGACAAGCGCTTGCCGTGACCGGCCGCGGCGCCGACGAGATGGCGAAACTGCAGGCTATCAGCGTCCGGATGGACAACGAGGAACGTGGGCTGCTCATGGGTCGCCACGCAGAAGCCAGCAGTAGCGGTCTGCGCGCACTCTTTGCCATTGGTCTGGCATGTGTGCTTGATCTGCTAATGATCGCCTTTGTGACCTACTACTTCGTGGAAGAACGCACCCTCCGGCTGGCGTCGGAAGATGCGGCCGAGCGCCTTGCAATCGCCCGGGCAGCAGCAGAGCGGAGCGCCGAAGAAGTGAATCTTCTCAATACCCAGCTGGAAGCCAGGGTGAGGGATCGTACCGCGGAACTGGAAGCCACCAACCGTGAACTGGAAGCCTTCAGTTACTCGGTGTCGCATGACCTTCGTGCTCCGCTTCGGACGATTGATGGTTTCAGCCTTGCACTGCAGGAAGACTACGCCGAAGCAGTTGACACGGTGGGACGTGATTACATCAACCGTGTGCGTACCGGTGTGCAGCGCATGGGACAGCTGATTGACTCGCTGCTGCAGCTTTCCCGCATTACACGCGCCGATGTGACGCGCGAACCAATGAACGTTGCGCTGCTGGCAAAGAACGTAGCCGCCACGCTGCAGGAAGAGAATAAAGACAGGGAACTGCTGTTTCAAGTAACTCCTGGTCCTGAAGCCAATGCCGATGCAAAGTTGGTACAGGTAGCATTGGAGAACCTGCTTGGAAATGCGGTGAAGTTTACGGCTCGAAAAGCGGTTGCCGAGATCACTTTCGGATGGGACCAGGAAAATTCTGCCTGGAAGGTAAGCGACAACGGTGCAGGATTTGATATGCATTATGCCGACAAGCTGTTCAACGCCTTCAATCGCTTACACGGCGACAAAGACTTCAAAGGGTCGGGCATTGGGCTTGCGACTGTGGCAAGGGTGGTTCGCCGGCATGGTGGACGTATCTGGGCCGACAGTAAAGTCGATCATGGCGCGACCTTCTGGTTTACGCTAGGATGACCGCATGGCCGAGGCGACACGTTTGATTCTGTTAGTCGAAGACGATCCTGACCACGAGCTGCTGACGATTCGCGCGCTGAAGAAGAGCAACATAGCGAACGATGTACGCGTGGCGCGCGACGGCGAAGAGGCGATTGACGCCCTTTTTGGAGAAAAGGCGGTTCGTCCGCAGTTGGTGCTGCTGGATCTTAAACTGCCTAAGGTGGAAGGGCTCGAGGTTTTGCGCCGCATACGGGAGAGCGACTCCACCCGCATGCTTCCGGTCGTTGTGTTGACGTCATCGGATGAGGAGCGCGATGTGGTTCGGAGCTATAAGCTGGGGGTTAACAGCTACATTCGGAAGCCTGTCAATTTTAATGATTTTGCCGAGGCGACACGACAGCTCGGCATGTACTGGCTGGTGCTCAACGAATGCCCACCCCTGAGCTGAACCGGCGGCGGTTGTTCCTGCTGCTGGTGGAAGACAATCAGGATGATGCAGCCCTCTTAGAGCGCCACCTGCGCCGCAGCGGGTTCGACCTGCATACCGCAAGGGTTGAGACTGCCGCAGAGATGCAGGCGGTGCTGGCGGGTGGGCCCCCCGATCTGGTGATAGCTGATTACAACCTGCCTAACTTCAGCGGCCCTGAAGCGCTGCATCTCGCGCGTGGCAGCGGGTATGACCTGCCTTTCATCATGATGTCCGGTGCGATTTCTGAAGAGACCGCGGTGGAAAGCATGCGTGCCGGTGCTCAGGATTATGTGACCAAGCAGAACCTGGCACGATTGATCCCCGTAGTGGAACGTGAATTACGCGAAGCCGCCGCCCGCCGTTCCCGTGTCGCTGCGGAGCGGGCGCTGGCGGTGAGTGAATCGCGCTTTCACCACTTGATAGACGCCATGCCCATGGGGCTGTTGATCAGCGAGAGTTCCGGCCTACTGATCTATGCAAATGCTGCCGCGGAGCGACTGCTTGGCTTTGAAGGGACGCCTTTGCCAGCAGCAAACATTACGCTGGCTTCGGTCTGCGGGGCGCTGGAGATGGACTTGGCGGAACTGGAGCGTCAAGCCGCGGAGGAACCTTTTGAGGCCGTTTGCAGGACTTTCACCGGAGACACCGTTGACGTTCTGATCGGCATCGCCTTACTTGCGCCGCAGCAATCCGCTGGAGAGAGGGAGATCGCTGTCTTTATTGCAGACCTGAGCCACCAGAAGCGCAGCGAAGAGGTTCTTCGACGGACTGAAAAGCTGGCTGTTGCGGGGCGACTTGCCGCTTCCATTGCGCACGAAATCAATAACCCGCTGGCGGCGATCACCAACTGTCTCTACCTTGTGCAGCAGACAGACCTGGATACAACTGGCCGTGCCTATCTTGAGATTGCCCAGAAGGAACTCGACCGGGTTGCGCAGATTACCGTGCAAACATTGCGCTTTCATCGGCAATCAAGCAGGCCTGCCGCAACCCGGACCAGCGACCTGGTGGAAACCGTTCTGGCACTGTTTGAATCCCGTATTCGACGGCAGGGCGTCACCATCGAGCGCCGCTTTCGTGAGACTGAGTCCATCTTTGCCTACGAAGGCGAAGTGCGGCAGGTGATTGTAAACCTGCTGGGGAACGCTATTGACGCAATGCCAAGTGGCGGCTGCATTACTGTGCGTACAGCCGGTACATCCAACTGGGTCAGCGGAGAACGCGGGCTAGCCCTCCTGGTATGTGACAACGGCACAGGCATGAGCCTGGAGACAATTTCGCGGCTATTTGAGCCCTTCTACTCCACCAAAGGCATCACCGGCACAGGACTTGGCCTGTGGGTGTCAAAGGAGATTGTGGACCGGCATCACGGCCACATCGCCGTAAGGAGCCGGCTGGCTGCTGGTGGTGTTCCCGGCAAAACTATCTTTCGTGTATTCCTGCCCAGCGCCGGTATACCCGCAGCAGCAGCAGACACCATTGCCGACGCCTAGAAGGCCACGCAAGCCGCTTAGTCGATGAAGTCGATCTTTGCCTTGTGCGGAATCACTCCGCGCTCGTAGCCCATTTCCAGCAGCTTGCGGATTGCTGCTCTGCCGTCATCGCCGTAATTAAGCGTGCGGTCATTGACGTACATGCCCACAAACTTGTTGGCCAAAGAAGTATCCAGGTCGCGTGCGAACTGCATGGCATACTCCAGGGCAGAAGGGCGATGATCAAGCGCGTGCTGAATGGAGTCACGCAGTGCCTGTGTGGTGATGCGCATGGTCTCAGGACCAAGTGAACGGCGGATCGCATTACCGCCCAACGGCAACGGCAGGCCGCCAGTTTCGTCGCGCCACCACTGGCCCATGTCGAGGATCTTGTGCAGGCCGTTATCACCATAAGTCAACTGGCCTTCGTGGATAATGAGTCCCGCGTCGAACTCGCCCGCAACCACCCTCGGAATGATCTGGTCAAAGGGAATGTTTACGGTCTCGACTTCAGGCGCGAAAAGCTTCAGCGTCAGGTATGCGGTGGTCAGTGTGCCTGGGATTGCAATCCTCAGCTTGCGCACTTCGTCCAGCGTGTACTTTCGAGGGGACACGATCATAGGACCGTAGCCCTCACCGACAGATCCGCCACACGCCATGAGGGCGTATTCGTCCTGCAGGTACGGGTAGGCGTGAAAGGAAATTGCTGTCACGTCATAGTACGGGTCGTGAATGGCGCGCTGATTCAGCGTCTCAATGTCGGTGAGTACATGGGTGAATTTGTAGCCCGGCACGCGTATCTTGTTCGTTGCCAGGCCGTAGAACATGAACGCGTCGTCAGAGTCCGGACTGTGCGCGATCTTGATTTCCTGTACTTCAATTGCTGTACTGCTCATGAACTGTGTCGCCCTTCTACTTCGATTGCTGCTGTTTAGACGCTTAGCAGTGCCTGTCTTCCGGTCGAACCGGCGAGCCGTTGCCGTGTGCCTTCAAAGCGGACGCGATGCCTGCTGCCGCGCAAATCTTTACTGCGTCAGACGCGGCAAAAGGCGTTACTGTCGACGCAACGGTGGCAGCAAAGGGAAGGTGGAGCGCATAGCTGAACCAGAGGGCGCCGCAAAAATAGACTAGGAGCATGGCGACTGTGCCTGCAGCCGCGTAGCCGACGAAGCGGCGTCGTGCCGGTAAAAGCTTCGGCAGGGTACCCGCAAGCGCCGCTGCCACTGGATAGGCGAACAGGTATCCGCCTGTGGGGCCGATCAACCGGGCGATGCCGGGCAGGCCATGAGGTGTAAACACTGGAAGCCCAGCGGCGCCTTCGCACAGGTAAACGACCAGGGCGCTGAAAGCAAGCGCCGGCGTAAGCAGCATGCCCACCAGCAGCACGGCAAATGGCTGCAGAGTGAACGGAACGGGCGTAAAGGGCAGTGGTACGGCAATGTGAGCGCTGAGCGCAACAAAAAGGCTGGCTGCAAGCGCTAAAACGGCCTGCCCCGCGAACTGTTCGGCACGGGAACGGGGAACAAACGCAGGAGCGCCGATGGGCAAATCGGTGAGCGAGAACAACGGCATCAAGGGTAGCCTTTCGGTAAGCTGCATTGATTGTACCGTCGCCTGCGGCTCATCCCGACACAACAGCATGAGGCCAACGGATCGCCCTTGATCCAATCTCGGGACAGCACGGGGTTACCGGACGGGATACCCCGCTTGCTTTCTCGCTACACTACGTTTTCTACTGTCAACTATGGGTTCTCGGCGGGTCAAAGCAGGTCGCACGCGCATCACTACCTCGCTGAGCCGGGCTGCCATTGCAACATTTGCTGCCCGCCGACGGGTCGCCACGTGCGCGGCTGTGATGCTTGCGGGGCTGCTTGGCTACCATGTCGTCTTCGGGCAGAATGGTCTGATTGCATACCGTGCAAAACGTGACCAGGTACGTGATCTGCGAATCCAAATGACTGATCTGCAGACGGAGAATACAAGACTTCGAAACCATGTGAACAGGCTTGGCACTGACCCAAACGCCATCGAGCACGAGGCCAGGGAAGCCCTACACTATACGCGTCCCGGCGAAGTCATCTACACCATGCCCTCAGACTCCAGTGTGACGCGTTAGGTCCTAGTCAACGTTCAGTTTGCCGTCCGTCTGCACTTCGAGCCGGTTCTCTGTCACACTCATGGAGTGAATCTTGATCGCATCTAGCGAAACGTGCATTAGCTGACGAGTTAGATGCCATTTTGATCTTCTGCCCCGACAAATGTGGCACGGCCTGTACCGTTTGCGGGTGACTCATTCCGTGCGTTGGGTCCCAGACCCAGCTTGATCAAAGCACGTGAATCAGGAATCAACTTAGTCTGCCATCCATTGTCACCCTGGAGCTTCTGCATGGCTGCCTGGCTTTCATTGTCCCAGTGCCCGCTGACTTCCTGCAGGTACCCGGCCTTCACAAGTGCGGTTTGTATCTCGGCCGCACGCGCGTCATCAATGGCCCTCGGATGTACAGTCGCATCAGCTTTCTTGCTCTTGGACGATTTGTGCTTGGCAGAGGTCGGCCCGCGATGGACGCGTGAAGCAAAGGAGGAAAGAGCAGTCGCTAAAACCAGACCGGTGAAAAGGACACGATAGACCAATCGCAAAACAGACTCCTTATCAGGGCGCAGCATGAACCTGTCACAGGTTCAATAATTCGACCGCAGGTTCACTATACAGTCACAGAACGAGATTCTGAAGTTTGGAAAACCCTCTCAGAGGGCATGTACCAACGAAAGCAGGCTGGCGATTGACATTTCTAACCGCCAGCCTGCTTTCATCAGTTAAGGTCTACGGGAGGCGTCCACCCAGCAAGTTAGAATTTGCGCGAGACTGTGCCGAGCGCACGACGAAGACTACGTCGTCACCCGACTTGAGCGGAGCAATTGCCGAGCGGAACGATTCCAGATCGGTGATTGGCTTGCGGTTTACTTCCGTGATGATGTCGCCCTTGCTGAGGGGCAGATCGTCCGCGAATGATCCCGGTTTTACGGAAGAAACAAGCACACCTCCACCAATCTTCAGCCGTGACACGATCTCCGAAGGAACCGCACTTACCGACACGCCGATCACGTTTTGTGCGACGACATCAGGAGCTGAAGGTGCACCAGGAGCGTCCTCGTCGCTGCCACCGTCAGCCTTGGCTATCATGTCCGCACGGTTCGCAATGGTCACTGTGGCCTGGCTTTCCTTGCCGCCGCGCAGGTACGTCAGACGGACAGTGGAGCCGGGGCGGCGAGGCGAGATGTCTGTCACCAGATCGTCACCGTCTTTTACAGGACGGCCGTCGATTGCTGTGATCACGTCCTGCTTCCGGATGCCTGCCTTGTCAGCCGGGAATCCAGGCTGCACGGATGCAACCAACACACCACCGTTGGCAAAGCCGTAGACCCGTCCCACAGAAGATGAAAGCCGCGGCTGAAAGCTGATACCGATGCTGCCACGCACTACCTTGTGTTCCGGAGAAACCAGCATATTGTAGACATTGATCACAGTGTTGGAAGGCACTGCAAAGCCCACGCCTACCGAACCCATGGATTGCGTGTAGATCGCGGTATTTACACCAACTACTGCGCCAGTCATATCCAGAAGAGGACCTCCTGAGTTCCCTGGGTTAATCGCCGCGTCCGTTTGTATAAACTTCTGAAACTGGCTGCCGCCGCCGCTTGGATCGACGCGGTTTTTTGCGGAAACAATTCCTGCGGTAACCGTCTGCGACAGGCTGAAGGGACTGCCAATTGCAAGTACCCAGTCGCCCACCTGCGCGCCGTCAGAGTTACCCAGCTTGACCGTGGGCAATGGAGATGCGGCGTCTATTTTGATGACGGCAATATCTGTGTCCTTGTCCACGCCAATCACATGCGCAGGCCGGCCGGGATCATTCTCTGAATCTGTGGAAAGCTTCACGTTGATTTTGTCAGCCTTGTCCACTACGTGATTGTTGGTCACGATATAGCCGCGCGGATCGACAATGAAGCCGGAACCCAATGCCCGGCGCTCACCACCGCCTTGGCCACCTTCGTCATCATCATCGCCGTCACCACCACCCTGGCCGCCCTGTCCGCCAAAGAAGCGGTTGAAGAAGTCCTGCATGTCGCCTGGATCGCCCTGTCCCCGGCCATGGAGTGGGGTTCCCCGTCGGCCACGTGGCGTTGTGCTCTGCTTTGGCAGCGACTCAGTGTTGATGTTGACCACTGCCGGGCCAACCTGCTTGGCAATCTGTGTGAACTGGTTGGGCTGTGAAGACATGGGAGGTACGCGCAGCGTCGCTGCGTCCGAGGTGTCGATTTTCTGCTGTGTGGCACCATGCACGGTTCCGGTCAGAACAGATCCGGCGATTACGCCAGCAGAGAGTGTTCCAAGCAGCACAAAACTGGCAGCGAGCCGGTGTGCGCGAATTTTTTCCGGAAAAGTTTTGAGCGGTTCCATGGAATTTGTAATGTCCTCGTTCATACAGCACCGGGCCTGTGTCCCAGGTCCGTCAGGAAATTAGACGCCTGCAGCGCACATTTGTATGCGCGGGTTTCTGTGCTGGCTTCAGCAGGCAAACGACCAGCGGTCAGGCTGTTCAGGCTACGTTCGCTTCGGGTTGTTCCGCAACCTTTTTCCCCGGCAGCAGGTCCACCAGAAGCAGGCAGCCGAAGATCAAGGCAGCCCCTGCGCCGGACCGTGCCGAGAGTCTTTCGCCAAAGAACAGGATAGAAAGCAGCAGGGCGAAGGCCGGTTCCATCGCGAGCAGCATGGCCGTTTGGCTAGGCTCCAGATGTTTCTGCGCCCACGACTGCACAGAAAAAGCGGCCGCCGTGGCCGGCAGGGCACAGACCAGGAGGGCGATCACCAGCGATCGCGTCCAGTGAAGATAGGTGTGTTCGAGCGATGGTGTTACTACTGTCATGGTTAGGGCAGCGAACCCGAGCTGCAGGGTTGCCAGGTGTGCCGTCGGCACCCGTTGAGCCAGGTGCGACAACGAGAGCAGATGCAGCGCAAACGCCACCGCGCACAGCAGACTGAGCACGTCGCCGCGATTGATCCCGCTGGTGAAGTTCCGCAGCGGCGTTCCTGCAGGCGTGGTCAGCAGCACGATGCCGAGGAACGCGCCCAGCGCTCCAGCCAGGTGCGCGATCCGGGGCGGCCTTGATCCGGGAGCGCGCAGCAATCGCCAGGCGCTGAACAGCGGCACCAGAATGACAACAAGGCCGGTCAGGAAGGCCGACCGGGAAGGTGTGGTGTACACAAGCCCAACGGTCTGCAACTCATAACCAAGGGCCAGCAGCAGACCCGCGACTCCACCGGAGTACACCGTTGTTCGGGTCATCTGCGGCCAGGCGCGGACGTTCACCACTGCCAGTGCCAGAAATGCAAGCAGCATACGCAACTGGTTGAACAGCAGGGGAGAGCAGTCGCGTAACGCGCCTTTGACCACAACAAACGTGGAGCCCCATACCGCGACCACGGCAAGCAGCAGCACGCATGCAATCCTGGACTGCCGCGTTGCCGTTCCGCGACTCAGGTGTTCCACTCCGCTCCGTCGCAAAGGTCCAGCAGCACCAGCAGAACCCGCCGCAGCGCCAGGTCGCGGCCCCGGCAGTCATACCACTCATTCGTTGTGTGAATGCCGCCGGCTGTTCCGCCCGCACCGATGGCAATGGCTTCACGTCCCATCGCCAGAGGGATGTTGGCGTCGGTCGATCCGAGCCGCTCTTCGGTGCGCAATCGCAGGTGCCGGTCGACCGCCTGAACGGCTTGAAAAATGCGTGAACCTTCGCGCAGGCCGGCTGCGGGCCGGTCGCCGATGCAGGTGATCTTCGCCCGCACCTGACCTTTGCCGCCACGGTTTGCCGCGACCACAGCATCCTCAACCGCGCGGTACAGGCGAACCTCCAATGCAAGGATCTGATCCCCCTCTGTCGAGCGGATGTCGAACGTGGCGTAGGCAGACTGCGGGACGGAGGTAACCGACGTACCTCCAAAAATCTCGCCGATGTTCAGCGTAGTGCGAGGCCTTGTCGGCACAGGTTGGGCGGTGAGCGCGGTAATGGCCGAGGCCAGCGCGACAATCGGATTGGGCGTTGAAGCGTCCGTCCACGCGTGCCCGCCGGGGCCGCTGATCTCCACGCGAAAACGGCGGCTCCCAAGGCCGCGCGTCACCACCGTCTCCGTGCCTGCACCTTCCAGCGCAATGCTTGCTCGGATGCGGCTGCCGAGCGGCGAACGCGTGAACAGGTGGCGCATGCCGCGCAGATCACCTTCCGCTTCTTCACCTACGTTCGCGGCAAACAGGATGTTCGTGGCAGGTGCGATCGAACTCGATCGTATTGCCGCGGCAAGCGCCAGCAGGCCAGCGAGTCCTGCTCCGTTGTCCGCCACCCCCGGTGCATGCAGGATGAATTCGTCCTCACGCAGGGCAAGCTCCGTGTCTGCGGCAAAGACGGTATCCAGGTGTGCGGATAGCAACACCAGAGGGGAAGCCCCGTCATCCTCCATCAGGAAACCAAGCGCGTTCCCCTCGTCGTCGATGCGGACGTTCTGAAGACCAAGCTCACTCATGCGTGTGGCAAACCAGCCGGCACGCGCGTCTTCCGCAAACGGTGGTGCCGGTATGCTCACCAGGTTGCGCTGCCAGTCGCGTATCCGTGGCTCTTGCAGGTGCAGCCACTGGAATGCTCGGTGGACCCCAGGTTCGGCTGCCAGCCGTGCGATACGCATGTGCGGCAATAAGTTGCGGTCGCGAAAGCTCACAGACCAACTACTTCGGATCCGGTGGGATCGCTGCCGGTATCACCCGCATACAGAACGTGCATCAGGTGCAGGCCCTGTGGTGGAGCCGTCGGACCTGCACGGCGCCGGTCACGTGCCTGCAGGATCTGTGGCACCATGCCTGGATCCATACGCTCAACCCCAACCTCCACGCAGGTACCCACGATGTTGCGAACCATGTGGTGAAGAAATCCCGTACCGGTCACGCGGTAGACCAAAAGGTCATCGCGGCGCTGCCATGCCGATCGGTAGATCGTCCTGGTATTGCTGAGCTGCGAACCTGCTGTGCCAAGACGATGCGCGCGATCCGGATCGGCCGCCGCGAACGATGTAAAGTCATGCGTGCCCCGTACCTCTTCCGCGGCATGCTGCATGGCGTCCAGGCGCAGTTGCCGTGGGCAATCCCAGACGTAGCGCGCCTGACCGGGCAGGCATATCCGCTCCTGATTGCTGCCGGCGTGGAGGCGCTCGAAGATGCGGTACTCATAGGTCTTGTGAAGAACGGCAGCACGGGCATGAAAGGCAGCCGGTGCAGAAACAGCCGCCAGTACACGGATAGCTGGCGGCAATCTTCTGTTGAGTGCCTGAAGAAGGCGCTCAGCCGGAATGTCCGCCTGAAGGCTTACGGACACGACCTGCCCCGCCGCGTGGACACCGGTATCCGTGCGGCCAGAGCCCTGCGGCAGCACGCGTTCGCCCGTGACCTGTTCGATGGCTGCCTCCAACTCGCCCTGGATTGTCGGAAGACCCGGCTGTACCTGCCACCCATGGAAGTCGGTTCCGTCATACGCCAGGGTAAGACGGACGTTGTTCTCCCTTCCGGTTTTCTGTTCAAAGTAGGTGCGTAAAGGGAACATCCTGGCTCTTTGAACCGTACCATGCAGGCGAACAGGTGCCGCGGAACCATTGCTATACTTGAGCTTCCGTGTCACCTACGTGCCTGACGCGAGTGGTCCCCAAAGCCGCTCGGCTTACGGGAATGTGCGGCCGTTCACCGAACCTGCCGATAGGAACAGTGCACGGAATAAAGTGCGTCCGCGAGCAGCCGGTAAACGTCTCGTAAGGAACACCGATGGAAAGCTGGAGAAGAGCGTGAAAGCAGTGACTTTGCAGGGAGCAGCAGGCGTGGTTCTGCTGTTGATGGGTTCTATCCAGTCAGACACGGCCTTTGCCCAGCAGGTGACGCCTCCCCCGCCAGGCGGAGCGCAGACAAACCCAACCGCCCCGGCACCTCCGCAGGCCCAGCAGGTAGATACGACGGGCCGCCCGGGCATTCCGCAGGCACCTGAGCCGGCGCATCCAGGTCCGCTGTTTCTGCGCGAGACCCAGCGCGATTATTCGCAGCCCAAGAGCCACTTTAAGAACCCGATTGCGCCTTATACACCCATGGATTACGCGGCTCCAAGGCTGAGTAATACACCGAAACTGGGCGATCTGCTGCGTGACGGACGCATCTATTTGAGCCTTTCCGACGCTGTTTTGCTCGCTTTGGAGAACAATTTCGATATCGAAATCGCGCGCGTCAACCTAGACATCGCGGATACTGACATCCTTCGTGCAAAAGCCGGCAGCACCCTGCGCGGTGTGTCCACGGGCCTGGTGACCAACACGCTTGGCGGTACGTCAGCCACCGTTACAGGCGGCGGTGGACCCGGTGGCACAGGCACCGGAACGGGCGGGTCCGGCACGGGTGCTCAAGGCCTGGTGCTCAGTACCAATGGCGGCGGACCTCTGCCGCTGAACCGCGACGGCCTGCTAACCGGCACCATCCAGTATGAGGACCAAACCAGTCCAGGCGGTTCAAGTATCGGCGGTGGCAGCAGCACGTCCACAGGTACCGGGGGCACAAGTACCGGTACGGGGGGCACGGGTACAGGTGGTACAGGCACTGGTACGGGTAGCACGGGTACAGGCGGTACAGGGACGGGGAGTACTGGTACGGGCACCAGCACAGGAACTGCCAATTTATTCAATGCGAACCCTACTGAAACCACAACAGGCAGCTACAACTTCGCTTACCAGCAGGGCTTCCTTACCGGCACACAGCTGAATGTGTCGTTTACCAACTCGCGAGTTTCGTCTTCATCCACGTTGACCAGCTACCGTCCAAACTTCAACTCGGCTTTCCGCGCCACTGTGACGCAGCAGTTGCTTCAAGGTTTTGGACCAGGTATTCAAGGCCGGTTCGTTTTGCAGGCCAGAAACAATCGCCGCATCGCCGACTCCGCATTCCGCCAGCAGCTGATCTACACCATCACCCAGGTGGAGAGTATCTACTGGTCGCTGGTTAGCGCCTATGAAGATGTCCAGGCAAAGACTCGCGCTTTGCAGCAGTCCACGCAGCTAGCGTCAGACAACCGCCGCCAGCTTGAAATCGGAACCCTTGCACCGCTCGACATCGTCAATTCTGACCAGGCTGTAACAACAGATCGTCAGTCGTTGACCACCTCGCAGTCGAACCTGGAGTATCAGCAGTTGCTGATGAAACAGGCGATTGTGCGCGACCTGAACGATGCGCAGCTTTCCAGCGCGCCTGTTGTGCCTACGGATCGAGTTAGCCTGGATCGCCTGCAGGAAGAAGATCTGCCCGTCGAAGATCTGGTCAAGCAGGCGTACACCAACAACCCGTCCATTGAGCAGGCAGCGCTCAACATGGACAACAACAAAATCACCATCCGCGCGCAAAAGAACGGGCTGCTGCCCATTCTGAACGCCTATGCTTTCTACGGTGGTACGGGTATCGCCGGTACTGTCAACCCGACCTCGACCATCTGCACTTCTAATCCCGGCATTGCAAACTGCGGATTAACCAACGTCGGCGGCTATGGCACTGCGTTTGGAAACGGCTTCAACAACAGCGCCCCGGACAAGGGTGTAGGTGCCACCCTCCAAATCCCCATACGCAACCGTCCGGCACAGGCTGACCAGGCACGTTCGCAGATGGAGTACCGCCAGGCGCAGATGCGTTTGCAGCAGCTTTATACACAGGTTCGCATTCAGGTGATCAACGGGCAGTTCGCTCTTACCAACGATCGTGCGTCGGTCGTTGCAGCGCAGGCATCACGCGATTACCAGGCGCAGGCCCTGGATGCGGAGCAGAAGCGCTTTCGCCTGGGTGCCTCCACGACTGCTAATGTGCTGCAGCAAGAGCGAAACCTTGCAACGTCAGATAACACGCTGATTACCGCGACAGCGGTTTATGCTCGCGACCGCGCCACCCTGTTGCAGATCCTTGCGAACACGCTGGATCGTTATGGCGTTTCGTTGGAGCAGTCCGCTGCCGGGCAGATCACGACACAGCCGGTCATTCCGGGGTTGACTGCGCCCCAGGCACCCGCGCCGCCCAAGCCGCTGACCAGCACGCCGGATCCACTGCCGGCAGACACCACGCGCCCGGCAAGCGGCAGTCCGTCAGGCATTACCGTACCGTCAACTCCCTCCACGCCTCGCTGACAAGCCCAGCATCCATAAGGGCCGGCCTATACTTCAGGCCGGCCCTTTCACTTGCCAGTCCATGGCGAGCGGCTAAACTGATTCGATGGCCGATTCTGTTCAGAACCAACTGGTTAACGCCTCATCTGCCTACCTTCGGTCGGCCATGCACCAGCCGGTGCATTGGCAGCAGTGGGGAGAAGCTGCTTTTGCGCAGGCTACGGCAGAGGACAAGCCGGTGCTGCTGGACATTGGTGCGGTGTGGTGTCACTGGTGCCACGTCATGGATCGCGAAAGTTATGAGGATGTAAACCTCGCCGCATTCATTAATGAGCATTTCATCGCGGTCAAAGTCGATCGTGACGAACGTCCGGACGTCGACACGCGGTACCAGGCGGCGGTTTCAGCCATCAGCGGACAGGGCGGCTGGCCGCTGACGGCGTTCCTTACGCCGGACGGACGACCGTACTTTGGCGGCACCTACTTTCCGCCGGAAGAGCGTTACGGCCAGCCCAGCTTCCGCCGCGTGTTGACGACAATGGCGGCATCGTTCTACCAGCGCCGTGATGAGGTAGACGAATCGGCCGGGGG
>CAXTFT010000089.1:0-14334 GCA_964243585.1 uncultured Terriglobus sp. | reverse complement strand
CCATGGGCGACGTACTGCATGGTATGCCGGCGGTCGCCGCGTTACGTGCCGCTTTGCCTGACGCGGTCATCGGATGGGCTATTGAGCCGCGATGGGCATCGCTGCTGCAGGCGTCCGGTGACAGCCTGCCTGGCACGCCATCCATGCCGCTGGTCGATCATGTGCATCCTGTGCCCACAAAGGTCTGGTCAGAGTCACCCTTATCGGCGGCAACCATGCGGAGCGTGTTGGAGTTGCGGCGCGCATTGCGGGCAGGGCAGTACGACATCACTATCGACCTGCAGGGTTCGATGCGGTCCTCGCTCATTGCGCGTGCCAGCGGGGCCTCCCGCGTGATTGGAAGTTCAGCGCCGCGAGAAGGTCCGGCACGCCTTTTGTACACAGAGCGGGTGTCGCCCACGGCTTTGCATGTCGTGGAGCAGGCAGCAGAAATCGCTTCCGGCGCCATCCACGGCCACCTTGTCGCCAGCCCGGCACCACTGCCTGTGGATGCGGACGCCGAGCAATGGTGCGATACCTTGATCGCGCGGAACTCTGAGGCTCGGCACGCGTCCGAGGCCGGGCGGCTGATCTTTCTTGCGCCAACCGCGGGGTGGGGTGCAAAGCAATGGCCTGCACACCGTTACGGCGAACTCGCGGCTGAACTGGCGGCGCGTGGATTTCGCGTATTGGTAAACGCTTCGCCGCACGGCGTGGACCCTGTCATGGAAGAGGTCGTACAAGCATCCGCAGGCAAGGCGGAACCGGTCGCATGCACGCTATCGCAGTTGACTGCGCTGCTGCGTCGAGTGCGCCTGGCTATTGCTGGCGACTCCGGCCCGTTGCATCTTGCAACCGCGCTCGACGTGCCAGTGGTTGCAATTTTCGGGCCGACCGACCCTGCGCGTAACGGCCCTTTCGGCACAAAGGCCACAGTTCTTCGGCATGCACTCAGCAAGACCGATCATCGCCGCCATGCAGTGCCTGAAGCAGGGCTGGAGAAGCTCGGCACAGCGGAAGTGCTTGCGGCCGCACTGCGGATGCTGCGGGAAATGCACCCGACCGCAACGCATCTGCATGGATAATGACAGAGGCATGGCCACCGGTAGACTTACATGGGAAGAGCAGTGGCAAAGGGCGGCACGACGCATCCGCGTGCCGCTCGGCTTTGCCTTCGCGGCAGTGTTCCTGTGGCTGGCCCGGCCTTCGGTGCTGTCTCTTGTGCTTAGCCTGCTGCTGGTAGCACCGGGCCTGCTGTTGCGTGGCTATGCCGCGGGTTATGTTCGCAAAAATGCAGAACTGACGCAGACCGGGCCATATGGCTACACGCGCAACCCGTTGTACCTGGGATCGATGGTGGCTGCCCTGGGCTTTACCGCGGCGTCGCGGCAATGGCCTTTAGTAGTGCTGCTGGCGGTGCTGTTTGCCTTTATTTACCTGCCTGTCATTCGGTCCGAAGAAAAATTTCTGCGGGCACATTTTGCAGACTTTGACGCGTATGCCGCACGGGTGCCGCGCCTGTTGCCACGATTCACCGCGAAGCAGAAACCTGGCGCATCTGGTGGAACGTTTTCTCCGGAACGGTACCGTAAGCACCGCGAGTACAATTCGATTATGGGCGCGGTTGCCGTATACGCCGCGCTGATCTTGCTGATGATGGTGCGGGCACACTTCCATATGCTGTAAGGGCTGTTCCCGGCAACGTTCTTCAGGTGTCCGATGCTCCGCAGTTTTGTTTCAGGTCCGGAGTCGCCAGGCGGCGGATGCATCGCTGACAAGTTCTAAAGTAAGGGGCGACTACTGCTTGAGATGGTTTGACAAAGCCCTTATGCTTGCACTCTGCGCGGCCATGACGGCAGGCGCGCAAAAAGAGGGCGTACCGCCGGGCCAGGCTCCGCTCGTTACGCCTCCCATGGTGGGTTACAGCTTCCCACAGCACGAAACGCTTACCTTTACCGTTGACTGGCGAGTGTTCACCGCAGGCCGCGCGGTCTTCCAACTGGATGCGCAGCCGGGCCTGATGAAGGTACAGGCGACCGCAGACACGGTGGGGGCGACCAACATGATTTACCAGGTAGTTGACCGCTTCCAGTCCAGCTTCAATCCGCAGACCGGTTGCTCTGCAGGCTTCAGCAAGCAGACGCAGGAAGGTCGCCGCAGGATCACAAGTGACCTCCTCTTCACGCCAGGGTCAGCGGCGCCGCCGCCTGCATCCTCTGCCGTGCCGGTGCTTGGCACGCAGGCCCTGACCGAGCGCAACCTTGTCCGGAACACCACGAAGCAGCAGCAGGGCCAGATACCGGCCTGTGTGATCGATTCGCTCTCCGGCATCTTCTACGTTGGCTCGCAGAACCTGACCGTGGGGCAGGACTTCAAAATGCCGCTGGCCGATGCCATGCGCACGGTAAGCGTCACCATGAAGGTCGAGGCGCGTGAAGAGGTCAAAACGCCCGCAGGCACCTTTAGCGCTATTCGCGTGCAGCCCACGGCAGACGCGGGCGTGGTAAAAAATCGCGGCACCATCACCATCTGGTACTCGGACGACGCACGCCACATCCCGGTGCAGATCCGCGCAAAGCTGCTGTGGGGCACCATCACCTTTCATCTGCAGTCGATCGAAGTACGGTAGGGCCCGTCTCCTTCGATTCGTCATCGTGAGAAGAGCAGAGAGTCCTGAGGCGCTTCTATCGAGGCACCGCAATGGCTGTTTGCTGTGAAATCTTCAAAAAACAAACAGCGAGTGCGCTATTTATGCGCCAGCATAAGTGTATTAGCCCGGCGGCCAGGTCATTTGCCTGCCTCCGATAATGTGCAGGTGCAGGTGATCGACGGTTTGCCCGCCATCCTTGCCGGTGTTAATGACGACGCGGAACCCATCCGGAGCATGCTCTTCTCCGATCTCAGCAGCGCGATGAAGCAGATGGCTCAGCGTTTCAGAGTCAGTCTGCTCTACGTGCGCCAGCGATGGAATTTCACGCTTCGGGATGACCAGGATGTGCACGGGAGCGACCGGCGCGACGTCGTGAAAGGCCAGGCAAACATTGTCCTCAAAAACTTTGTTGCAGGGAATTTCACCGGCAAGGATACGACCGAAGATGGTGGTTGCGGGCATACCGGCAGTGTACTGAATCGCGTTCGCGCCTAATCCAGCCGCACCACGTAGGGCAGGGCGTCCGGTTCAAATGTTTGTATGCTCCCTGCCACCTGTAGCGCTCGGGCACGGTCCAGGCCTGCCGGGTTGATGCGGACCCAGTAGCCGGTTGGCCCCTGGAACTGGATGACCTTTGCGGTGGCGGCATAGCGACGCTGCAGTTCGACCTGCAAGTGGTAAGCATGCTCGCGGTTCAGAAAGGCGCCGATCTGCACGCACCACTTGCCAGGCAGGTTTGCGGCAGCCCCCTGCGCCACCACGTCCATGCGCACCTGCGCCACGCCTGCGCGATAAACGCCGGTCGCCTTTGCTGCTCCAAGAGACAGGTCCAGCACCCGCCCATGAATAAAGGGCCCGCGGTCTGTCACCTTGACGGTGACAGCCACATTGGTGGCAAGGTTGGTGACCTGCAGAACCGTGCCCATGGGCAGCGTGCGATGCGCCGCGGTCATCGCATTCTGATCGTAAATCTCGCCATTCGCTCCGGGATGGTTGGCATATGGAGGGCCATACCAGCTGGCGAAGCCGACATCCGTAGAAGCCAGCCGGCCCGAGGCGATGGCATTGTCATTCACCGGCCCCTGAGGCACAACAACGGGGGGCAAATGCCGAAACGGTACGTCGCCGGTGTGGCTTCGCGGACTGGATGCAATGACAGGCGGGGATATGGAGCGGCGGCTAACCCGCGTCCTGTGATGGCAGCCGGATAGCAGCGTGGCCATCACCAAGGCAGTTACGGTAACAAAGGCACGCGTTTGCCAAGTCCTGTTCGGGTCTGCGCGCGCACCTGCTACAGCAGGCAGCACGGCGGAGGGATTATTTGCGGTCATCCAGACTCTTTGCCAGTGCCTGCAGTTGCTCGGCAGCAGCCCGCAGTGCGGTGGAGCTTTGCTTGCGCACATCCGGCACTACTTCGTCGTTCATGTAACGGATCACGCGGCGAACTTCTGCTTCCGTACGGTCTGCCGCTTCCTGCATCTTTCCGTTCCAGTCCGTCATGTTCTTGCCTCCTGAAATGCAGAATCTGTACGCCTGGTATTGAGTAGAGACGCGTGCCACTAGGCTATCTCGGCGAAAATCAAGCTTGTTCCTGATTGATTAACAGTGTTGCCAAGCCGCTCAAACCCACTCAAAACCGTTTCAGACGTTGCAGGTAGGTATCTGCTGGCAGCAGAAATGCAACTTGCCTGTACCTGCGCGACTCAAATAACGAACACTCACACCTAGCGCGTGTCTTACCCGCCAAGGCAAAGGATTCCATGCACCGTACACTCGCTTTCCTCACGGTTCTTGCCGCGCCGGCGGCTTTCTCCGCGCAGACCGTTGTTTATGCGCCCCAGTCTATCCAGCTTGCCAGTATGGAGCCGCTCCCCTTCGGGACAGTTACAGCTGCGGCTACTCCTGTCGCGACACTGCCGGATGCACCCAGTTCGCTTGTCTCCTCCTCGGCTTCCGAGGAGTTCCTAGACGGCCAGGCCGGTGTTGCTCCGTCTGCCGGTAATCCGAACAGCACAGTTGCTTCAAAGTACTCGGGCATCATCCTGCCGGGACAGACCGCTGTTCCGCTCACCACCGGTAACAAAATCGTTTATGGCTTCCGCGATGCGTTCAGCCCGTTCTCCCTGGTCGGAATTACGGTGTCTGCCGGATACTCGCACCTTGTGGATTCGCAGCCACATTACGGTACCAACTCGGAAGCCTTCGGCAAGCGTGTCGGCGTAGCAGCACTTCGCAGCACGGTGCAGGCGCTTGCGACCGACGCAGTGTTCTCACCGATTTTCCGTGATGATCCGCGTTACTACGTGCTGGGACGGCAGCACAAGTTCCTGAGCCGGGTTGTGTACGCGGGTACCCGCGTGCTGATTACCCGGACCGACTCGGGTCACAACACCCTGAACGCACCGCTGCTGCTGGGCTACGGTACCGCCGCAGGCCTGAATAACCTCTACTACCCTGATCGCGACACCGGTGCCAAATCTACGCTCACTGGCTATGCCGGATCGATTGGTGGGGCCGCCATCGGTATGGAGATCAACGAGTTTTTGGACGATGCCCTAAGAGTTGTGCATCTTCGGAAATAGGCTGCAGCGTCAATTGAAGCCAGATGGGTCCGGATGTTCGCCGGACCCCTTACTTTGTAACAGTCCAGCAATCCCATTCGCTGCACCGACTTACCGTTCACTGCGCGTAAGTGCCATTGGGTAAATGCGGCTGTGTTCCTCCCGCGGATGCTTATAGCCTCTGGAAGGCGCAAAGCTCTGTAACGAAGCAGGTTCGCGCTGAAGAAAAGAAGCTGTGACAAGGATTAGGACATCCTAATCTGAAAGAACACAGCACAGCAGTAGCGCAGTTTTACTCAGGAGATAGCATGGCCAAGGCATCGAAGCTCGCAGAAAAGTCCCTTACGCTGGTCGCACGGGCCGGATGGGTAGTGTTTGAGAAGCTGAACAGCTTCAGCCCCAATGCATCATTCACGCCCAAGTGGAGCGACAAGCCGCTGCTGAAGAGCTATCAGAAGGAAAAGCCGCCCCTTGGCTGGCCCCGCACCACCGATTCACTTTGCCCTAAGTGCATCCCGGAGATCCGTCAGCAGATCGTGGACGGCAAGCTGCCGCACGAAATCCTGCTGAACGAGAAGGTTGGCGAGATCAAGGCGCAAATTATCGAGCGCGACGGCCAGATCCTGATGGTGAAAGATTGCCCGATTCATGGCCACTTCGAAGACCTGATGTCGATCGATCCGCCGATGATGCAGCACCTGGAAGAGGTTTTCCCGGGCCGCGACATTCGCGCGCACAATGACGAGAAGCTGCACAATCACGGTACGTCTACCGTGACCCACGGGCGTGGGTCAGTGCTCACCATCGATCTGACCAACCGCTGCAACATGATGTGCGATCCCTGCTTTATGGACGCCAATCAGGTCGGCTTTGTTCACGAACTGACCTGGGACGAGATAAAGACCATGCTGGACAATGCCGTCCAGATCAAGCCGAAGCGCCAGATGAGCGTACAGTTCTCCGGCGGCGAGCCGACCCTGTCGCCCTACTTCCTGGACGCCGTCGCGTACGCCCGCAAGGTGGGTTACACCTCTGTGCAGGCTGCGACCAACGGCATCGAGTTCGCCAAGTCGAAGGAATTTGCAAAGGCCGCTGCTGAAGCCGGTCTGCGGTATGCCTACCTGCAGTTCGACGGTATTGGCAACGCGGCCAACAGCCACCGTAAGGTCGGCAACAGCTTCGATGTAAAGCTGCAGGCCATCCACAACCTGCATGAGGCAGGCGTGGACATCGTGCCCGTCACCTGCATCATCAACGGCATCAACAACGAGCAGGTTGGCCGCATCATCGAGTTCGCACTCGACAACCCGAAGAAGATCAACTTCCTGTCGTTCCAGCCGGTATCGTTCACAGGCCGTGATGAGGCCGTCAGCGACGAGCGTCGCATGGCGCAGCGTTACACCCTGAGCCATTTGGCAGCGGACGTCAAGAGTCAGACTGGCCTGGGCGAGAGTACGCGCGACTGGTTCCCCATCAGCTTCATGTCGACGTTCAGTGACTGGGCCGATCTTGTTCACGGACCGGACCACGACTGGGGCCAACTCTCCTGCGGCTGCCATCCGAACTGCGGAATCGGCATGGCGCTGATGATCGATAAGGAAACCAAAGAAGCCGTGCCGGTAACCGCGTTCCTGAATGCAGACCGCTTGGCAAAGGACGTAGCAAAGGTGAATGATGCCGCCCGCGGCAAGTTCCTCTCCATTCTCGGCGTGTCGCTTGCACTGCTGCGCAACTACGACCCGACCAAAGCGCCGACGCATTTCAAAATCAAGGACCTGCTTCTGAAGTTCGACAAGTGCTTCGGCGCCACAAATAAGAACTACGGTAAGGTCACCGCCGACCGCACGATGGAAGACATCAAGATGCGCCGCGGCGATCGCTGGAACTTCCTGTTTATCGCGGGTATGTGGTTCCAGGATCTGTTCAACTATGATTTCCGCCGTACCGAGCAGTGCATCATCCCGTACGCCACGCAAGAGGGCGAAATCAGCTTCTGCGCATACAACACTGGCGTCGGCTGGCGCAACATCATCGAGAAGATGCACATGACATCGTCGCTCACCAAGTGGTACGAGGAGCACGGACGTCACGAGATCTTCGCTGGTGGCAAGAAGGTATCCATCGAGAAGCAGGAGAAGTATGACCTGGTGCTGAACGAGGCCCACGTCAACTCTGCCGCGAATGACACCTTCGACAAGAGCGGTATTGCCAAGAATGCACGCGAAGAGAAGATTCGCGCGCGGGATGCCAAGCTGAAGCAGGATGCGGAAAACTCCCGCATGGCCAAGCTCTACCGCAAGGAAATTCTTAAGGAGCAGGAACAGCCCGGTGGCTTCGTCGCTCTCGGTGAAATCGGCGGTTTGGGATCAAGCCTCGGGGGTATCAAGCCCGCAGCACCCGTCACCTCAGATATCGAAGTAGTGAATACCATCAAGGACAATGAATTGGTGGCTGGCGACTAAGCGTTGCATGTAGCAGGCGCGCTTTGCGCAGGAACATAACAGAGGCCGCCCAAAAAGGGCGGCCTCTTCTGCTTCGATTTAGGTAGCTAAGGACGCGTAGCGGATTTGTAGTCCCTAACGTCTGTCCCGCATGGCGTGATCCTTAAATCCACCATCTGCACGATTGACAGAAGCTTACCGGGAAATGCTCGACATCAGAGTGCGGCAGTTCCTCATCACGAGGATCATTTCACAGGCTTTCGCGGTCGCCGGAATAAGTGCAAGTTAATACCAAGAGAGCACGTGCGCCCTGTTTCTGTCCTGAACATTCTTTTCCGCTTTGTCTCAACATTGAGCGGTAACCCACATAGGATCGTTGAAAAAGGTATCCACCTTCGGCGGAAAATGGCTTAATGGAGTGGCGGACGTTCTTGGGGGTCATGTGCTTATGCAACGCTCCTGATGCACCGCTTTCGTAAGCGGAAAGATTGATGGCGAAAAGCAGGCATACCCAGGACTTGGATAAAGCGGAGGTCATACTCAAGCGCAAAAGTGATCTTCTCCTAGGGCGTTCCGTGTACGTGGTTCGGGGCGAAGCTGCAATTCTGCGCCTGCAGGGTCTGCTGGTGCAGTTCAGCGCGCAGTGTCAGAACCCGTCGGGTACGCTGCTTGATCTGTCATACTTCTTGCAAAAGCCGGGCTTTATGAAGCGGGTGCCCTACCTGTTCGTCGTTGCAAAGCGTTCGGGCGTGCCCATCGGCAAGCTCCTGCCGGATGATCTTACCGGGACCGTTCTGCTCCTGGAATATCGGTTCTGGCGCTTCGGCACGCAGGCTTATGCAACCAACGACCGTTCCGGCAGCGGTACGCTGCTGGCTCTGCCGGCGGATCGCGCACGTGTGGCGGCGCTGGTGTGCGGGGTGTTGATGGGACATGGTGCAAGGGTAGCCATGCTGTCGTTCACCGGCGCTGCCGCGGTCAATTTGCAAACGGAGCCGATATTTTGCGAGCTCGGTCGAAGAGCGCAAGGCATTCACTGGGCCGTGCGTCACCGGCACATGCCAGCTTACCTGCCGCTGCAGCCAACCCTAGACAAGACGATGGCAGGTCTTGGGCAAAAGACGCGCAGTAATATGCGCTACTATCGCCGGCGTGCGGAGCAGGAACTGGGCTGCGTGTTTGTTCCACAAGTAGAAGCCACGCCGGACGAAATGCTTCGCTTCAACAACGCATGCATGTACCCCATTGATAAAAGCACGCTGCAGTGGAGGCTAAAGGTTCTTCATGCGCTGCACGCACCCTTTCTGATGGGCTTGAAAGATCGCGATGGACAATGGCTCAGCGTGCTGGCTGGCCGCCGCTTTGATGACACTTCTGAAATTCTGTGGCAGATGAACCGTGCCGGGCTCCCGTCACACTCGCTGGGAACTGTCATGCGCTCGTACTGCATGGAGCAGGAACTTGCGCGTGGGGCCAGGCGCCTGCAGGTGGAAGGCGGCACTTTCCATTCCATGCACCATTCCTTCGTCAAGGAAGAGCTTTTGGACCTGGTCGTCGTGCGCTCCGGAGCCAGGCGCATCCTGCGTGGGTTGGTAAATCGCTTTATCCCGGCGGACAATAGCCTAGCCGAGTTGCTCAAGAGCAAAGACCTGCAGTGGAACCAGTCGCCGGAAGAGGCTTCTCCGTTTGTCAGCATTGCCAGGACCTAAGGGACCAGCGTCTTCCCGAAGAAGATGCTTGACGCATCGCGCGGCAGGGAGCACGCTGTTGCTGCAACCCGGGGCCAATCAAGCGATGAGCGAAGCAGTTGGGGGCGGACCCTCCATCGAGCAGATAAAGCAAACCATGCGGTCCACCTGGATGGCCGGTGATTTCGGCGTCATCGCGCGAACCATTGCTCAGGGGGCGACGGCTTTTGCGCAGAGGCTGCATCTGCCGCCAGGTGCGCGTGTTTTGGATGTGGCGACCGGTACGGGCAACGTTGACGTGCCACTTGCCGCCGCCGGATGCATTGTGACCGGTGTTGACATTGCTCCGAATCTGTTAGAGCAGGCACGTGACCGCGCAGCCGCTGCCGGGCTCTCCATCCAGTTTGACGAGGGTGATGCAGAGGCCTTGCCGTACCCGGATGCGAGCTTCGACGCCGTGGTCACGATGTTCGGTGCCATGTTCGCGCCCCGCCCGGCTCTGGTTGCCGCGGAACTGGCGCGGGTACTGCCGCCCGGCGGTGTGCTGGCCATGGCGAACTGGAACCCCGAAAGCTTTTCCGGTGCAATGTTTCGCACCGGTGGCAAGCATGCGCCGCCGCCGCCGGGATTGCCGCCGCCGGTACTGTGGGGCGATCCTCACGCCGTCAGGGAGCGTCTGGCAAGTGACTTCACAGACATCGAAACGGAGTTGATCCCGATCGACTTCGATATGCCCATGCCACCGGGCGGAGCGGTCGACCTGTTCCGAACCTACTTTGGCCCGACCAGGATGGCCTTTGCCAGACTGGATGGAGGTGGTCAGGCTGCCCTTGCGGCAGACCTGCTGGACCTCTGGTCTTCGTCCAATGTTGCCGCTGACGCAACCGTGCAGACGCTGATCCGGAACCAGTATCTGCAGGTGCTTGCGACTCGAGTGTAAGCCTGGACGGTTCGCTGCTCAGGTGCCCACTCAACGCCATCTAATGGTATGTGCCGGAAGATCTCATTGCGTATTGGAACAGGTTTCAGCCGCGCCCGGGTGAGTTGCAAGTACACCCGGACGATCGCGCGTGGATGGAGCGGCACTGGGCCGCACCTCTGAACGAGCCGGTTCTTGACTGGACGGACTACTTGCACAGCCAGCGGTTTGGCAGCCGCGACAGCGACCTGCACCTGTCGCACTTGCCCGCTCCCTACTGGGGCGACTTGAGCCGCGCCTCTGTGCTTATTTGCCTGAAAAATCCAGGCTTCGACAACACGGACTACTATCTGGAATCGCAGCCTGATTTTCAGCAGATGCAGATGCGGACCATCCACCAGGAATTGCAGCATGAGCCGTCTCCATTTGTGCACCTGGATCCGCGCTTCTCGTGGTCCGGGTCTTTTCAGTGGTGGGAGCAGAAGTTTCGGCCCATTCTGGACGCACTGCAGCAAGACGGCGTCCGCTATCGGGATGCACTGCAACTGCTCTCGCAGCAGGTGGCTGCACTGCAGTTGTTTCCGTACCGGTCGCGCGACAGCAGCCGGCTAAGATGGAACGTGCGAGGCAGCGTCATGCCCAGTGTGCAGCAGGCACGGCGGCACCTTTCTGTCGCAAGTCACAATCGCAAACAGCTTGTGCTGCTCATGCGCAGCCATGCGGATTGGCACACCCCGACGTGTGCGGAGCCGCACGAACTCTACCTGCATGGCCCCCGCCTGCAGGGTGTATCACTGCATCCACGATTCGCTGCCGGACGCGCACTGCTGGAACATCTGCGCCGTGCCCGGTCAGGCTGATCCGGCTAGTCCTTCTTCAGATCGTCGACGATTTGGAGAAACACGGGCTGGGTGCGCAGGTCGGCAAAATCCTTCTCGTGCAGCAGACGGTTACGATCGTGAAAGCCCTCACCAATGGCTTTTCGCAGGTACTGCAATGCCAGGGGGTAGCTGCCCGCTTGCGCGTAGGTCAACGCCATGTGGTAGTGGACCTCGCCTGCGCTCTGAGCTTTGGCGGTGGTCTGGATGTCGTGACCGCTGCTGCGTTCCAGCGCCTCCGGGTCCAACACAATGGCGCGGTGGTAGGCCTGGTCACCCTTTTTGAACTTGTGTTCCGAGTAGTACAACGTGCCAAGATTTTTAAGGGTGCTGGGCGAATCCGGCTTCAGCTTCAAAGCCTTCTTGTACATCTTCTCCGCGCGACCCCAGTCACCGAGGCTATGGGCGAGGGTGCCAAGGTTGTTGTAGGCCTCGGCATACTGCGGATCAAGTCTGATAGCGGCTTCAAAGCTGGTTCGAGCGCGCTCGAACATGAGCATGTGCAGGCAGGCGACTCCCAGCTTGTTGTCGATTACGGCGTTCGGCGGAAGGGCGTCATAGGTCCGGATGGCCAGCAGGTAGCGGCCGCGGGCGCTCAACGTGTCGGCCAGTTGCTCGCTGGGCGGCGGCAGTTGCTGCTCTGGAACGATGGCAATAATTACCGGCGCGGCAGCTGCGGCCTGTGGTTGTGCTGATGCTTGCGAAGCGTTGACGGTTTGCTGCGAACCGGCAGCGCCGGCGACGGAAGAGGCCAGCACGCCGACGATGACGAGCAGGGGACGAAGATGCATGGGACACCTCGCCGGAGTGGCGATGTACTGCGACTGAATAGTGCGCCAACAGCAGGGGGATGCACAAGCCCCCTTGCTAACACGGCTTTGCCTTAGTCAATGCAGGAGGAAAGACGTACCTCCAAGCCGTGCGGTGTTGTTACGGCTGGCAAGGCGTGCCTTGTACCGCAAGGCACGCAGGCAGAGGCAAGGCACGCGCTTGCGGTGCCCTTTCGCATCCAAACTGTCCAGGAGAATAACCCATGCCCTATCTGCAAACGAAAGACAAAACGGCAATTTACTACTACGACTGGGGCACCGGTGCACCCGTCGTGCTCATTCACGGCTGGCCACTAACCAGCGCAAGCTGGGAGAGCCAGGCGCGCGTGCTTGCGGAGAACGGCTACCGCGTCATTGCGTACGATCGCCGCGGCTTCGGACGTAGCGACTGGGCTGCCAGCGGATACGAATACGACACGCTGGCAAGCGACCTGGACGACCTGCTGGAAGCTCTGGACCTGCGCGGCGCAACCCTGGTGGGCTTCTCCATGGGTGGAGGCGAAGTGGCCCGGTATCTCAGCACCTACGGCAGCGGGCGGGTAAGCAAGGCGGTTCTGGTCTCCGCGGTAACACCGTATTTGCTGCAGACTGACAACAATCCTGACGGCGTGCCGAAGAAGATTTTTGATGACATTGTCGACAACCTGAAGAAGGACCGGCCTGACTCCGTCAAGACATTTGGAAAGCTGTTCTACAGCTACAACATGGTGCACCATACCGTGTCAGAAGCCACACTGGAGTGGACACAGAGCATGGCCCTGACGGGTTCGCCCGACGCGACGATCAAGCTGGTCCGCGCGTGGAGTGGAACCGATTTCCGTGACGATCTGACGAAGATCACCATTCCCACCCTGGTGATTCACGGCACCGGCGACGACACCGTACCCATCGACAACTCTGCCCGCAGAACCATCAAGCTGCTTGCGCATGGCGAACTGTTGGAATATGACGGCGCACCGCATGGCCTGAACGCGACCGTGCCCGAGAAGCTCAATGCCGACCTGCTGGCCTTCCTGGGCCGGCCTCCCGCTACGGCGGTGCTGTAAGCACTGTCGCCTTTTGCCGCGTGTCGTCGCTCTGTTGGGCAGCGCACGCGGCATCCTAACCCGTGTGCGCGGAGCGGCGCTCCGCAGGAGAAGAAGATGGCAAATCCACTCGCATTCGTTACCGGCGCGTCGTCCGGCATCGGCTATAACCTGGCGAAGGTGCTGGGCGAACGAGGTTACGACCTCATCATCACCGCAGAAAGCGATCGGCTCGACAAGGCCGAGGCCGACTTCCGTGCGCTGGGTGTCCAAGTGTCTGCGGTCAAAGCAGATGCACGTAAGCGCGAGGAAGTGGATCGCGTCTGGGATGTAGTTAAGTCCGCAGGGCGGCCACTGGATGTAGCCTGCATCAACGCGGGCGTAGGCGAGGGCGGCCTGTTTGCGACCGAAAGTTCGCTCGACCAGGAGCTCGATATTGTGCAGCTGAACTGCGCCTCAACGGTTCACTTCGCGAAACACATCGCTGCGCAAATGGTCGCTCAAGGTGAAGGCAGGATTCTGTTCACGGCTTCCATTGCAAGTGAAATGACCGCACCGCGCGAGGCAGTCTATGCAGCTTCGAAAGCCTTTGTTCTGCACTTGTCAAAGGCGCTGCACTTCGAACTGAAAGACCAGGGCGTTACCGTCACAGCCCTGCAGCCAGGTCCAACGGATACGGACTTTTTTGAGCGCGCACACCTTGGTGACACGGAAGCGGGTACGAAAGATAAAAAGCAATCAGAGCCTTACGACGTTGCCGTGCAGGGACTGGATGCGCTGTTTGACGGCAAAGAGAACGTGTATGCCGCGGCAACCATGCTCAAAATAGAAGGTGCGCTGATGGGATTGATCCCGGACAGTGTTCAGGCAGCCATGCACAACAAAATGGCAAAGCCACTCGACACCCAGTAGGCCGATCCAAGGTAAGAACGAGGCCTATCTTTACAACCTGCAATCAGCAAGTTGTAAAGATAGGCTTTGTTTTGCCACTGGAAAGCTCTTCAGCAGCTTGGAATCTTTAGCTCAGTACAACTCACACTGTTCAGCGACCTGTTTTGCAATTCAGCAGAAATTGCACGCTGTAGCTAATGGAAAGCGGCAACTGTCCTATACTTCCGCCATCATGGCGACTCAGGGCAAGAAAATTACAGCCGCGGCAACGGCTGGTGCGCAGGCGAGTGGAAACGAAGTCGATGTCTGGGTTGCAAAGGTGCTTCCATTTGCTCAGCCTATCGTGAAGCACCTGCGTTCGGCAGTGCATGAGGCTGCACCGGACGCTGTGGAAGTCATGAAATGGGGCCGACCCTTCTTCTCAGTGCGGGGTACGCTGGTTTGCTACATGGCGGCTTTTCATAAGCATTGC
>CAXTFT010000088.1:12309-15117 GCA_964243585.1 uncultured Terriglobus sp. | reverse complement strand
CCCGGCCTCGTTAATGGTGTCGGTGTGGATGGCCACCTGAACGTCGTAGTCGTCGGCAACACGGAGACAGGCGTCGATTGCTGCGGGTGTGGAGCCCCAGTCCTCATGCAGCTTCAGGCCGCACGCACCGGCATAGATCTGTTCGATCAGCGGCGCCGTTTGTGCGGCGTTGCCCTTGCCCAAAAAGCCCAGGTTCATCGGCCATGCCTCGGCAGCCTCTATCATGCGTGCCAAGTTCCACGCGCCTGGGGTGCAGGTGGTTGCACAGGTTCCGGTAGCCGGGCCGGTGCCGCCGCCCAACATGGTCGTTACACCGCTGGAGAGTGCTTCCTGTATCTGCTGGGGCGCGATGAAGTGGATGTGGCTGTCGACGGCACCGGCTGTCAGGATGTGGTTCTCGCCTGCGATGACCTCCGTCGACGCGCCAACGATGAGCTCGGGGTCAACGCCCGCCATGATGTCGGGATTGCCCGCTTTGCCCACCTTGACGATGCGGCCATCACGAACGCCGACATCTGCCTTGACGATGCCCCAGTGATCCACAATCAGCGCATTCGTGATCACCAGATCGAGTACGCCGGCGTGTCCCGCTTCCGCACGCAACGCTCCGGAGCTCTGCCCCATGCCGTCGCGTATCGTCTTGCCGCCGCCAAAGGTAATCTCGTCGCCGTAGACGGTGAAATCCTTTTCAACCTCCAGAAGAAGAGCGGTGTCGGCGAGGCGCACGCGGTCGCCTGTGGTGGGCCCATACAGGTCGGCATAGACGCGGCGGGAGATGGTGCGGCTCATGGCTGCACCTCCTGTGATTGCAGCGGACCATTCACCAGACCGCGATGGCCGTAGACGGTGCGGCTGCCGCCCAGCGCGACCAGTTGTACTTCCTTCACGTCGCCGGGCTCAAAGCGCACGGCCATGCCCGAAGGCAGGTCGAGACGCATGCCGTAGGCACGCTCCCGTTCGAACTGCAGCGCGGCATTGACCTCAAAGAAGTGGTAGTGGCTGCCCACCTGCACGGGGCGATCGCCTGTGTTGCTCACTGGGACGGTCGCCGTGGCACGGCCCTCGTTCAGCAGAATGTCTTCCTCGGCAAGCAGGTACTCGCCCGGGTGAGTAAGGCCTGCATTGCCTGGCACGCGGCGTATCGGTTCATGCAGGGTGACAAGCTTTGTCCCATCCGGAAACGTCGCTTCCATCTGAAGCTCGGGCAGCATTTCTGCAATGCCGTCCAAAACGTCCTCAGTGGTCAGAAGCGTTGTGCCATGCACCATCAGCGATGCCACATCCATGCCATCCCGAGCCGCTTCCATCACGGCGGACGACAAGAAGGCAACGGCCTCCGGGTAGTTCAAACGCAGACCGCGCTCCTTTCTGCGGCGAGCAACGTCCGCGGCAACATGGAGCAGCAATCGTTCCTGTTCCCGGCTGGTAAGGTGCATGGCTTCCTTTCTGAACGGCAGGTGACAGCTTCAATACAGTTTGCGCGGCGGCACGGCATCGCGGCCAAGCAGTTCGCGCTTGCAGTGGGACCAGAGTGTGAGCAGCAGAGGAGAAAGACGCAGGGACGAGGACGCAATACCGCGCACCATCACTCCATGCGAGGGCATCATGGTTGCTCCCCAAAGATCTCCGCCTGAGGGGCCGGAGATATCTGCCAGCAACTCGTTTAAGCTCGACTCCAGAAGGCGTAGCCGGCGAGGGTCCGCTCCGGCCTGGACCGCGATCAACGTCACCAGATACCCTGACGCATTGCCGAAGCGAGTGAGCGCGTTCATGGGCCAGCGTTGCGGCTCAAGCATGAGACGATCCAACAGGACCGGCACATCCTCGACGATTACCTCCGTGACAAGGCGAAGACGCCGGTAGCAGAAGCGCTCGCCATGGGCGACGCGTCCGGGCGCGATGGTGTCCCATGCAAAGAGCGTGGACCCATGCTCCATCGTGAACGTAGTGTGCTGTGTTGCCTGCACGCCGCGGTAAGGGATCAAGGCGTCAGGCAGGTACTCCAGCACTGCTCCGGCCTGCAGGTGGTAGTGCGCATGCAAACCCACCTCTGCGGCATCGTTACGCGGGCGATACAGCCGTGTCGCACCCGTCGTGGTGACCTGCGCCGTTGCGCCGGGCTGAAGCGTACCGTGCAGGCGCAGGCAATCGCCCCCAAACACGCCGCCGCAGATATTGTTCAGGTGGATCAGGCACTCCCCTGTGCTTTGGGAGAAGCCACGTACCACCTTCCAAGGCGGTGTCTGGCGGATCGCGCGGTAGTGGGTTACCCCCTCTACATGCTCGAAAGTAAAACGCAATTCCGCATCCATGCCCATCAACTGATGAAGAGCCTGGTCGGCAGCAAGGGGTGACGCATGGACGCAATCTCCAGCATTGGCTGCAGGCTCCAGAAGGTGGAGATTTCTGGCTTGGAGCACGCCTGCCGAATCGTCGTTGCCATGGCCGGTTTCATCTGCCAGAGCATCTGCATCGCTTGCGTTTGCCCCAGCGGCAGAAGCCGCTGACAGGCTGACACAGCCCCGAAGAGGGACTGGTGCAGGTACCCGCCGGCCGCGTCTGCCGCCTCCAGGCCCAGCACCGATCCAATCAGGCCGAAGGCTGTGGCCAAGTGTACTTCGCCAGCAAAGTGCAGTCGTCTGTCCGGTTGAAGGCTGGCGGCCAGGCTGAGCAGGCGCCGGCCCAGTTTGAGGCTGGCTTCCCGGCTTTCGCGCGCCGGACGCATGGCGGATGCCGTTGCGTTCAGCGCGCGCCACGCTTTCTCGTCCACGACGCGATGCGCAAGGATGCAGAAGACGGCCTCCATCC
>CAXTFT010000088.1:3106-12299 GCA_964243585.1 uncultured Terriglobus sp. | reverse complement strand
AACCGGCGCGCGCGAAAGAACTCCGGCAAGTGCGCGACCGTGAGACCTCCCTCGGCAACCAGCCCTTCCATCCCGAAGCTGTGGGAGAGCGCGCCGATGGGCAGAGCACTGTCTGACAACTGAAGCAGTTGCAACCAGCGCTCCTGTTCCTCTGGATTCAGGCTGCACTCCCGTGGTGAACTGAATTTGCGCTGAAATGTTCGAGTGGCCGCCGGGATTGAGCCGCGTGCGGCTCTCAGAGGAAGCGACAAGACCTCTGCCGGCCTGGACTGTATAAGAATATACAATCAGCAGCATCAAGGGAGTTCCATCGTGTCGATCAGTTCTACATTGCCGGATGCAGCCGCCGAGCTGCGCAAGCCGTTGTGGACTTCGCTGGCGGACAACATCGCCAATCTGGTCGCCAACTCCATCGCCACACGGCGACTGGTTCCGGGCGAACGTATCGTGGAAACAACGTTGGCGGCGCGGCTTGGCGTCAGCCGCGTTCCGATTCGCGAGGCGCTCAAGGTACTGCACGCACAGGGCATTCTCACCGGCGGCGGCCATCGCGGCTACCATGTGGCCACCTTCGACGCCGGGACCACGCAACAGATTTTGGAAATCCGGCTGATGCTGGAGACATTTCTGCTGCGGGATGCGCTCGATCACTGGCGCAATGGGACGGAGGACCCCCGGCAGCTCGATGTATCCATCGCGGAGATGGAGCGCGCGGCGAAGTCGGAAGATCTGCCCGCATCGCTCCTGGCCGATTTGGAGTTTCATCGGACGATTCGCGATGCCGCCCACAATCCCATCGCGGGTACCCTGTGGGACACGATTGCGCGGCACGTGATGATCATCTTCAACTTCGAACGATACCGGGATAAAAACCTGACCGCCATCCCACGGCAGCACGAACAATTTCGTGACTTCATCCTGAAGCAGATTGCCCATCCGGGACCTCCCGAAGTGGTTGGGCAAGCGTTGGAAGATCACATCCTGCTGATCGATCGTCAACACCGGCGCTTCGTGTGAAGTCAGACCGTGGCTCCACTGATTTTCTGGTCCACGGTGATCCAGCAGCGGCTCGTCTCTGACGCTTTGATCGCGTCGAGCACGCGCTGATTGCGCAATCCATCCAGAAAGGTAGCGCCCTCTCGCAGCGGCCTGTTCTCGCGGATCGCGGCACAGAGCTCCTGCACTGCGCCGAGAACGGAACGGTTCCAGATGCCTGCACCAAGGCCGTCAACATTGGCATACGGATCGTCCACCGCAATCTCCTCGAGCGGCTGACCGGCTTTGCCCATGAGCAAAACTTCGGTGTCATTGGAAAGGCTAAGCGTTCCTTCGCTTCCATACAAGGTCGTTCCGTTGCTTGCACCATGATGCGCGACGGTGCTGATCAGTACGGTCGCGAGCGCCCCGGAGGCAAACTCCGCATGGAAGTGCACGAAGTCATCGGCGGTGGCGGTCCATGCTTCACCTATCTTCGCATCGATGCGGTCCGGAACCATGGTTCTTAGCACGCCGGAGACGGCGGTGATCTCACCGAGCCACCAACGCAACAGATCAACCTGATGCGAACCATTGGCACCAAGCCGGCCACCGCCCATCTCCGCAGAGGACCACCAGTCGCCGCGGGGGCGTGAACCGGGGCTGGCCCAACTGCCGCCCACGTTGTTCACCATTACGTGGCGCACTTCGCCGATCACTCCGCTCTGAAGTAGTTCGTGTATCTTGCGACGCTTCGCATTGAAACGCAGCTCGTGGTCGATCATGTGGACGCGCCCCAAGGCTTCGGCACGTTGCAGCATCGCCTCCGCCTCGTCTGCGTTCATGGCCGTGGGCTTTTCGCTTAATACGTGTGCTCCACATTCCAGCGCAGCGAGCACCATGGCGGCGTGGGTCACGGTGGGCGTCGCGACACAAACCAGGTCGAAGTCGTGTTCCCGCAGCATCTGCTGCCAATCGTCATACACGTGAGGGATGCCGAAGGTTTGCGCGGCACTTTGAGCGCTATCGAGCCGCGCGCTTGCCAGCGCGATCACCTCCGCCCCGGGAACATGGCGGAACGCGGGGAGATATGCCTGTTTTGCGAAACTCGCGCCAACAATGCCGATGCGCATAGGTCAACCTACAATCTTGCCCAGGATCTGCGTCTGTCATGTCCCGCGCCAGTCACCTGCTCTTGGAGCATCACAAGCCGCATGATGTATACAATCATACAGATTAGAGAGAAACGTCGATGCTCTGCTACTTGCTGCGGATCGAGAGCGGCGATAGTTCAGTGCCGCAAAGGTCTTGATGAAGCTGAAGGGCAAAGTTGCGATCGTCACCGGCGCCGCCAGCGGTATGGGCCGCGCTACCGCGGCATTGTTCGGGCAAGAGGGCGCCGCGGTCGTGCTTGGCGATGTGGATGAAGCCGCCGGCGAACAGGCGGCGGCAACCATGCGCGATGCCGGAGCGGAGGCGCTCTTCCGCCGATGCAACGTCGCCGACGAAGAAGAGGTTGCCTCGTTAGTTCAGTCTGCCGAATCGGCGTTTGGAAAGCTCGATATCCTGTTCAACAATGCCGGGATCGAGCAGACCTTGACGCCCTCGCACGAGCTGGAAACGGCGGTCTTTGAGCGTGTTCTCGATACCAACCTGAAGGGCACCTTCTTGGGTTGCAAATACGCTATCCGTTCGTTCCTGCGTACGGGAGGTGGCGTGATCGTGAACAACAGCTCCGTAAGCGCCTATGCGAATGTTGGAGGCAATGTCTCCTATGCGGCGTCGAAGGGAGCGGTTCTCTCGCTCACGCGCGTGCTGGCGATCGAGTACGCACAACAGAATATCCGGGTGAATGCAATCTGTCCGGGCGTGATTGACACGGGCATGAATCGCCGCAACCTCGACCTGTCTCCCGATGCGGGCGCGCTTCGCGCAAAGTGGATGTCGGCGACGCCGATGGGCCGCATGGGCACAGCAGAAGAGATCGCCCAAACCGTGCTGTACCTGGCGTCCGACCAGTCGGCCTTCACCACCGGCATCGGCCTCTTGATTGATGGCGGCCGCGTCGCAACTTAGCTCTGTGCTGCGAATGAATGATTTTGCCTCTACAGCACCAGACTTAGAAAGGAATGACCTTGAGCGAGAACGTAACTGCGATCAAGCATATGGCGTTTGCTGTGCGCAGCGCCGAGGCGGCCCTCGCCACCTACATCCGCTATTTGGGTGTGCCTGCTGACACGCCTGTTCTGAACTTCATGAAGTCGCGAAATCGTGTGGCGCTGTTTATGCTGGGTGGCATCGAGTACCAGCTCTGCGAATCGATGGACGCGGACGGACGGTTTGCCGCCTGGATCGCACAGCGTGGCGCCGAAGGCCTGCATCACGTGTGCTACGAAGTCGCCGACATCGACCACGCACTGGCGGGGGCGGTTGCGTCCGGGGCTTCGCTTCGGGAGTGCAAGGCTTGCAAGATCGTCGGGAGCCATCCTCACCCGGAGGGTTACGTGGCCTTTCTCGACAATGATGCAGGCGGTATCGAGATTGAGTTCATGCAGGTGTACACCGTGGATGAGCTTGCGAAGTACAACGCCGTGAAAGGGATCTAGTGGCCGAAACAACAGTGAAAGACATAGCGGTGGGCACGGCTCAGGCGAAGCCTGGAACGATGGTGCGGGGTCACATCCCAGTAACCCGAACCGCCAGCGGCGCAGACATCACCATCCCTGTAATCGTGATCCACGGCAGCAAGCCTGGTCCATGCCTCTGGATTGACGCCTGCATCCACGGTGATGAGCCGGAGGGTACGCTGACCTGTCACGCGGTCGCCGCAAAGGTCAGCCCGGCAGACCTGAGCGGTACCGTCGTCCTGGTGCCGGCAATGAACGCACCGGCTTTCGAAGCAGGCCAGCGTGGCAATCCGCTGGACACCTTCTCCTATGACATGAACCGTATCTACCCGGGGCGCGCCGGCGGTTACCTGACGGAGCGCATCGCCTGGCAACACGCGCAGGCGATGCTCGCGATTGCGGATTATGAGATCGCCATCCACTCGGGTGGAGCGCACTCCTACCTGTCAGAAACCATCTTCGTCAATGAGGATCCGCAATCGATCGAACTGGCGAAAGCCATGGGCAGAGGATGGGAGCTTGTGCTGTCGGCGATTAACCCGAAAGGCAATCCGATGGCCGTCATGCTGGAGGCGGGCAAGAGCGGCATCACCGTGGAACTCGGAGGACGATCGGCCACCGCACCCAAAGCGATGCAGCGCGTGGTCGATGTTTTGACAGAAGCCATGTGCAACGTGTTGCGGCACTACCGCATGATTCCCGGCGAGCCGCATTACGCTGAAAAACGCCGGAAAGGCGTGCAGGAGGCGTTGCTGGCACCCACCAGCGGCGTGTTTGTTCCCGCAGAGGGTGTCGCCTGCCAAAGACCGATGAAGCAGGGCGATCCGATTGCGAAGATCGTCGATGTATTTGGCGATATTGTGGCTGAGTTAAGCGCGCCCGCCGACGGCATGATCTTTGGCCTGCGCGCGCTGCCGACTGTCATGACCGGGGAGTGGTGCTGCTTCTACGGAAAGACATACGGGTTCCGGCCGGAATGATCATGCATCCTGCGGAAACCCTCGCTCATCCTCGTGATTTCCGCGGATACGGCGGAAATCCTCCTGACGCCAAGTGGCCGGGCAAAGCCGCAGTGGCGTTGAACTTTGTGATGAACTTCGAGGAAGGTGCGGAGTACTCCATCGTGGATGGCGACGACCGCTCCGAGCGTGCCCTGCTGGAAGTCGCCATTCCGCGCGTGGCTGAGGGCGCTCGCGACCTTGCCTCCGAATCCATGTATGAATACGGCGTACGTGTGGGCTTCTGGCGGCTCTTGCGCCTCTTTCAAGCGCACAACCTGCCGCTGTCGGTCTTTGCCTGTGCACAGGCCATCGAACGCAATCCCGAGGCGGCAGAAGCGATCCGCGCGCTGAACTGGGACGTGTGCTGCCATGGCCTGCGCTGGACCGAGCAGTTCGCGTTGACGGAAGATCAGCAGCGGCGTGAGATCGCGGAGGCAGTCGCGTCACTGCAGCGCACCCTGGGCACGCGGCCGTTGGGTTGGTACTGCCGCTACGCGCCCGCCACGTTCACCCGCAGGCTCTTGCTGGAAGAGGGCGGCTTTCTCTATGACAGCGATGCCTACAACGACGACCTGCCGTACTGGGACCGCACCGGATCGCGAGCACACCTGGTTGTGCCCTATTCGCTGACCACGAACGACACGAAGATGTTGCGCGGCGGCATCGTCACCAGCAGCCACTTGTTTGAGTTTCTGCGCGATTCCCTGGACATGTTGTGCGAAGAAGGCCGGACGCAACCGCGCATGATGACGGTGGGCATGCACCTGCGGATTGTCGGTCATCCTGGCCGTGCTCTGGGGCTGGCGCGATTTCTGGAATATGCCAGGGCGCGACCGGATGTGTGGATCTGCCGGCGGCTGGACATTGCACGGCACTGGATTGCAAATTTCCCGGCCGGAGATTAGCTGGATGCGGTTTGTCGCGACGCCGGTGACGGCAGAAGTTTTTGCGCCCTTCGGAGCTTTGGTGATGCCGCCGGAACGGCCGGGTGAGCGAAACTCCTACACCCACTGGCTTGCTACGGACTCACTTGCGACGGCGCGTCTGCACGTAAATTTCGTCCCGGAATCCCGATTTCCCCACACGGTAACAATGCTCGAAAAGCATCCACACACTGTGCAGATATTTTTGCCGCTCGAGGCATCGGGCTACCTGATTGTGGTCGCACCTTCCCAAACAGACGGCACACCGGACCTGACCGGCGTACGTGCCTTCGTGGCCCCGGGCAACGTGGGCGTGCTGTATGCCGCCAACACCTGGCACGCCGGTGCGACTGCCCTGCACGGGAAGGCTCACTTCGCCGTTTACATGCATCGTAACGGTGTGGACGACGACGTCTTTCTGCCGCTATCGGCAGAGCTCATCGTTACGCTTTGAGCGTTTCAGCAGCAGGCAGCACGGGCTGCGAGACACGGTGCGTTCCGCCCTTCTCCGAGCGGACCGTTACCGTGACGTTAGCCTGGCCGTCCGCGCGTACCAGCCACTCCGCCGATCTTGTGACCGCGCTCCACTGCTGGCCCCATGGTGACCAGGGTGCGAAGCGCTCATTGCGGCCCGCGAGGTGACCGACCGGAATCTCTGCGGGATTCATCACGATGGTTCCGTCACTTACCTGCAATGCCACCTTCACCGGCTTGGCTGTTCCCTTATCGAGCGCGACATCCGAAAGGTTCGTCGGCAGGTAACCATGGTTGCTGACGACTGCACGCACCTTGTAGAGATCTGCGCTCAGCGGTTCAATGGAGACATGATCGACCTGCACTGAAGGCGAAGCCGCTGCGTGCCGCAGGTTGAAGAGCGCGTTCTGCCGGCATACCGCCTCCAGCATGGACTCGGGCGGGTTGCGATAAGCCCAGATGTTCACCATGCCGCCAATCTCAATCGCGCCGAGTTGCGGGTGCTGAAACGTGCGCCATGGACGCCAGCCACGGTCCCCCAGATGTTGCCGGACAAATGCATAGATCTTGCTCTGCGCTTCGCCATCGGCCGGATAGAGGTTGTAGTGGCTCACCTTGGTGACGCCTGCGGCCGCCTCCAGGTCCCACAACTCCACGCCCAGGCTGATGATGCCCATCTCTTCATACGTCCAATCCATTAGGCCGCCGCGGCGCGGCTTGCTCTTGTCTGGCGTGAAACCCTCGTAGATGCTGATGGTGGGATAGCCCGTGATCTCAGTGCCAAGCTTGCCGATGGCCTGGTAGAGGTTGAGATCACGGGCACTCATCGCGCTATCGGGCCGCGTCATGCTGGGTCGAAGGATGACACCGCCATGGGTGTGGTAGGCACACATTCCGCAGATGTTCGGATGGTCGAGCAGAAAACGCGCCATGCCCGCCGCTTCAGGTTCTGATAGCGGGAACTCGCCGGCACCGTACTCCTCGCGTGACCAGTTTGCCGGGAAGTTCCGGTTCATATTGCCGTCAAACGGCTTTTCGACGACGACGTCCTCACCCGGAACGTGGTCGCGAACGACGCCCTCAGGATAGAGACGGAAGTATTCGCCACCCTCTTCGCCAGGAGCACGCTGCACCATGAGGTCCGGGTTGCCGGGGCTCTTCTTCCACTCACCCTTGCTGTCGGGCACGCGCATCCACGCGAGAAAGCCGTCACCGTCGACATCTTCCGCAATCAGCCCGTGTTCGCGCGCTGTTTGTGGCGTGTAGCGACCGTTGCCGCACCAGTTCTCATACGGCGGTGTCAACGACATCTCCGCACCATCCGGATTGATACGCGGCAAGACATAGAAGACCTGGGTATCCAAGAGACGTGTCGCCTCTGCATCTTCGCCGTACTTGGTCAGCAGGTGACAGATCAGGTAGAGTGCCGTCGCGCTGGTGGCGTGCTCCTCCGCATGAATCTGCGCGTCCACATAGAAGCCGGGTTTTTCCAGAGCCGGGCCTGTGGCCTGATTCGTAAGTTCAAGCAGCCAAACTTCGCGTCCGGCAAAGGTCTTCGCCAGCGAGCGCATGGTTGCAAGATGGGGATAGGCCGACGTCAGCGCCTGCAACTGCTCCGTCATCTCGGCGTAAGTGTAGTAGCAATCAAAGCGTGTCAATGCCGCCATCGTGCCTCCGGTGTTGCGTGTGTGACGCGATCATCTCGCAGGATCGAGTAAGTCTGTAAGTCGTTGCCGCCAATCAAGAACCGGCAAGAAATCGGTGTCGGCACACAGGCGATCAATCACCAGCGCTTTGCGGCCATCCTCCGCGCGCAGGCGCAGCTTCATTTCCGTGTCCTTCAACCCTGAAGTGCAAAGGCCATGACGGATGAAGAACTGAATGACCTCTACGGCGGACATGGAAACGCCTCCGCTTACGTTGTAGAGCGAGTGAGAAAGACGTGGTGCGAAGACCAGAGCCAGGACCGCGCGGGCAATGTCATCGAGATGCGTCCAGTCCCGGCAGTAATCCTCGCCGCTTACCGCAACGGAAGTATTGCCACGCATAGCCTCCACCAGTTGACCGACAAGGCTGATGCCCGGACGAAAAGCCCCGGGTACTTCACCCGGTCCGTAGCACGGCCCGAGGCGCGCAGCTACGGTGGAGATGTTCTGCCGTAGACCCCATTGCACGAGGCGTTGCTCGACGGCATACTTCGTCTGGGCGTAGAGACCGCTAAGGTCGAGCGGATGTGCCTCATCGCAGGCAGTCGTACCAGTAGGCGAACCGTACACAGCGCTGCTGCTGAGAAAGACAAAGCGGCGAAGTGAGGAGCAGTGTGCGGCGGCCACCATCACGTTCTCCGAGCCGCTGACGTTGACGTCCGCCATGTCACCTGGCGGGCCCGCCGTGATGGCTGCCGCGTGCATGATGTGGGTTGGTTGTGTCGTGCCCAGCAAGGAGCCGCACGCTTGCGGGTCGCGTATATCTAGGGCACAGTGCCGAAGCCGCGAAGAATGTAACGTGCCGGTCCGGAGACCGTTGTCTACAAGGTCGCACGCAAGGATTTCGGCTCCTGGATAGAGCCGCAGTGCCATGCGGACGAGACCCCTGCCGACAAACCCGTCTGCGCCCGTAATGAGACGGACGTTTGCGGGAATGACTCTGGGGAATAGCAGTTGGTATACCGGCAAGCAACATGCAGCTTTTGTATTATTGTATACAGTGAAGCGAAGTTGAACGACATAAAAGTCCTGTTTGCTGTAAAAGCACTAACCTTGTGATCCAAACAACCGCTTCTTCAAGAGAAGGTTCTACATGGCTCTGACACCATTTCATCTTGCGTTTCCCGTGAGCGACCTCCAAGCCGCGCGCCACTTCTATGCGGAGGTGCTGGGATGCCCGGAAGGGCGCAGTTCTTCAAACTGGATCGATTTCGACTTGTTCGGGCACCAGATCGTTACCCACTTGCGGCCCGCTGGCGCGGCCATGGCCGAAGCAAATCGCAGCCACGTGGACGGCCACAACGTTCCTATCCCGCACTTTGGCGTAGTTCTTGACATGACTACCTTCCACATCTTTGCGGCCCGCTTGAAGGCAGCCGGAGTTCGCTTTGAGATGGAGCCGCAGATCCGCTTCCAGGGCAGCGTTGGCGAGCAGGCGACGATGTTTTTCTACGACCCTTCCGGCAATGCTTTGGAGTTCAAGGCGT
>CAXTFT010000088.1:0-3096 GCA_964243585.1 uncultured Terriglobus sp. | reverse complement strand
TTCTCCCAACGACGTGAGCCGCAAGGCACTGCTGGCGTTCGCGGATCTCGGCCAGGTCTTCACCAAGTAGCGCTTCGACAAGCATTGCGGCAGCCCAAGGGGCTGCAGCAATGCTTGCACCTGTTTGTTCCGAAAAAAGAGCCGTCACCCAAACTGGATGACGGCTTGAAACTTAAACCTGCTTCCAGTTAGAAGATGACCTTTCCGCCCAGCTGCATGCTGAAGGGTTCACCCGGCCCAATCCCTGGCGCGCCGGAGTAATCGCCGATGGTGTCGAACAAGAGGCCAAAGCCGCTGCCCAGTGTATTGCTCGGCGGAGCGAAATTGTTCCGGTTGAAGACGTTAAACATTTCAGCGCGTAGTTGAATGCCCACCTTCTCAGTCACCTGCGTGGTCTTGAAGAACGACAGATCCACATCGCCATAACCGGGGCTGTAAAGCTGATTGCGGTGCATGGTACCGAAGGTTCCATTTGCGGGGGATGCGAAGGCGGCAGGGTTGATCCAGCTTTCGCTTTGCGTGGTCTTGTCGAAGCTGCGGTTGACGCCGGCAAAGGGATTGCCGATCAGATTGACCCGTTGAATGCCCTCATCCGTGCCGCTGGTATCGGCACTGTTGTATACGGTGAAGGGCGCACCGGTATGGAAGGTCAACAAGGAGTTGATCTGCCAGCCATTCAGAAAGCGCTCACCCATGCCGTGAAAGTTAGGCGGAGTGTAGGAGATCAATCCCGTAAAGGCATGGCGAGTATCGGTGTCCGAGTTGCCATACTCGCCGGAGATGTTTGTACTGTCCTGCGGCAGGTGCGAGCGTGAAACAGACCCCTGATCCAGAGCATGCGCAAAGGTGTATGACGCCTGCCCGGTGATGCCGCGATAACCGGCAAACTTCAGTGTCCCCTGTAATGAGTTGTAGTTTCCGCTCTCAAAGGTTCCGAGCTGGTTGATGTTGCCGTAATTGGGATACTGCGAGAAGTACGGCCGGCTTGCCTGCTGGGCATATGCCTGAGCTGTGGTCGAAGGTGAGCCGGTGCTCTGCCGGGCGGCCTGATTGATGTCGCGCGTGGCAAGCAGTTTGTGAGAAGAATTGCCGACATACCCAAGCTGACCGATAACTTTCGGTCCTAGCTGCTGCTCAATGTTTAAGTTGAAGTTAAAGACATAAGGTGTACGAAAATTCTGATCAACTGAGTAAACACCACAGGGGCGAACACTCGTTGGTGTTACCGAGCACGTCTGCGTTGTGCCGAAGACAGCCACACCGTTCTGCAGCGTTCCTGCCGTGCGGCTGGAGGTGAAGTACGGGAACGATGTGCCTGGATTGGCTTCCACACCCAAGGGTGAGCTGTTGCTGGTGCCGTTCCTCAGGAAGGCAGCCATGATGGGCTGATCGTAGAACAAGCCGAAGCCGCCGCGTATCACGGTAGACCCCTGCGAGAGCGGCTTGTAAGAGAAACCGAACCGAGGCGCCAGGTTATTCCAGTCTGCCGGGTACAGGGTGCTGATATCGGTTCCCAATACCTGAACGCCCTTGCCCGGAATGAATGTGCTGAGGTCCTTGTTGGAGTCGTGCAGCGGGCCGACATAGTCATAGCGGATGCCGTAGTTCAGGGTCAGGTCCTGCGTCACACGCCAGGAATCCTGCGCAAAGACGTCGAAGGCGTTCGCAAAGACCTCACGCCTCGGGTCACCGATCGCAATGCTGGCCGTGCTGTAACGGCCGGCGAGCAGGTCAGCAAGAGCATTGACGCTCGATCCATAGGTCGTGTCGCCGGACCACGGACCCTGCTTGCCGTTAAAGTTAAATTGGCCGGTCGAGTTACCGGAGTTAAAGACGTTGACATAGCCGCGGCGGAACTCGCCGCCGAAGCGGAAGGAGTGGCTGCCGACGGTGTAGGAAACAGTGTCGCCCAAGTGGCCCGTGATGTCGTTTCTGCCGGAGGGAGCGATGATACCGGCAGGATCGAAGCCTGAGATGCGGATGTGCGGGGCGTTAGTCGGATAGTTCGTGCCTGTAACAAGACCTGTTCCGGCAACGTTGAAGTTTTGATTCGAATCATTGAAGAGCTGGTTGAAGTAGTTCACGCCAAGCAGAAGCTGATTGCTGACGCGATCGCTCACGGCCGTATTCAGAACCGTCGCCCAGTTCCACACGTGGATAGGACCGACTTCGTAGTAGTACGGCAGTTCGGACCCGTTTGGCGCAACCTGATTGCCCTCGCCGCCAAAGCCGCGAACAGTCAGGTTGTTCTTGCTATTCAGCGCGTAATCGAACTTTGCCAGGCCGTTCCAGCTGTGCCCAAACTGCGGGATAGAGCTGGAGTAGTTGTTTGGGGTTGCGCCTCCGGTCAAAGCGTAAGCCGGGTAGAAGGTGTTCAGCAGGTTCTGGCCGACGCTGTTCACCGCAACCCCGTACTTCGTAAGAAGCGTCCTGGCCTGCGCCTGGTAGGCAAGGGAGGGCTCTGTCGCCTGACCGTTCTGGCCGATGGTGAAGTTCTGGGTCTCGACCGCGGTGAAGAAGAAGAGCTTGTCCCGAAGGATGGGCCCGCCAAAGGAAGCACCCGTATTGTAAGTCCGGTTACGCTTCTTGCGTTCGCCCGTGCCTAGAAAAGGAGATCCGGCTGCGAAGCGTTCATTGCGGTTGAAGTAGTAGGCGGTACCGTGAAAGGTGTTGCCGCCGGACTTCAATCCAAGATTGATGACGCCGCCAGGGTTTCGGCCTGCCTCGGCGTTGCCCTGGGTTTGCACGGAGAACTGGTCCACCGCATCGACGGGCATGATGACGCCGGGAATACCCAGGATGCCGCCCTGATTGACCGCAGGTACATTGGCATAGAAATCGTTATTGTCGGTGCCGTCGATCTGCCAGTTCATCTGATCGAACCGGGTGCCGTTCAGTGAGCCCATGCCCGTGCCCCCGCCACCGATGGCGTAGCCGGCAAAGCCCGGCGTCACGCCGATCATTTGCGTGAAGTCGCGCCCGCTTAACGGTATGGCGTCCACCGACTTCGTCCCCAGCACCGTTGTCTGCGTGCTGGACGTAGTGTCAAGCGCGAGCTGATCGGCAGAAACGGAGACGACCTCACCCGCGCTGGCG
>CAXTFT010000087.1:0-15411 GCA_964243585.1 uncultured Terriglobus sp. | reverse complement strand
GATAACGCGTTGAAGGCCAAAGTCATGCGCTTGTGAACTGGACACTGGAGCACCAGGCCGCTGACGGCATGATTGGGCCCGCCACAAACAACGACTGGTGGCCGCGCATGGTCATGTGCAAAGTGCTGATGCAATACCACGACGCCACGCAGGACCCGCGCGTGGTACCGGTGCTGACCCGTTTCTTTCACCACCAGTTTGAGGCGTTGTCAGCCCGGGCCGCTGCGCGAGTGGGGCAACATCGCTGGCAGGATGAAGTGCTGGTGGTGCAGTGGCTGTACGACCGCACGGGAGACGCAAAACTGCTGCGGCTTGCCGATCTGCTGCAGGCGCAAGGCCATGACTGGACCCTGCAGTTTGCGAACTTTGAGACCACCGAGCCAGTCCCACGCGCAGTCCTCGGCCGCAAGGATGCTACGCGCTGCGCGTGGACGAGGCCAGCGTCGGCAAGCTGGGGGTGACAGAAGGTCCAGTACCCGCACAACCGTTTGCGGCACAGGACATGCCCGTGCGGATCGATGTGCCTGGGCGGCGGCTGAATGGCTGGCGGTCAGCGGACGGTGTCGCCGCGCCGGTTCCTCCAGGGCTGCAGACCAGCGACGAACCCGAGGAAATGCTCACCTTGATTCCATATGGAGCAGCCAAACTGCGGGTAAACGGCCTTTCCGCGGCTGAAGCTGAACGCTGGTACGACGGCTTAGCAGCCTGCCGCACACGCGCAGCGATGACAGAAGGTATGGTTCAGCCGGTGCGCGGTGATCATCAAGGCGCTGCCGGCAAAGGTGATGCCGACCTCGTACGCGTGCGACGGCAACCGGTCACCGAACCAGGCCGCCCCTGCAATGCAGCCGAGCCCGCCCAGCATCAGTGCGAGAACGGCAAATCGGCGGTGCCATCGAAAACCGGTGATGAGCGCGATGGTGCCGAAGAGCGCAACCAGCATGGCAAGGCTGCGGTGCGTGACCTCTTCCCCTGGCAGCAAATGTGCCAGCACCGCCGAAAAGGACAGCAGCACGGGGGTAAGCAGGCAGTGCACCACGCACAGGGCAGAAGTCCACATGCCCAGCCGGTCGACAAGGCTGCGGGTTCCAGTGGCGGCAAGGATCGAAGTGGAAGTCACCCAGTCAGACTATTGCGACTTGCTATGCATTTGCAAGAGGACGTTTAGCAGCAACTGCAGGTATGCCCCTGGCGGGCGCGGCGGGCTTCCACGACCAGGATCGGCACAGCTGCCATGGCTGCTACGGAGTCGATCCATGGCAGGTGTAGAACAGTGTGCAGCAGTTGTCCGCCCAGCGTGATCGCCGCGAGATAGGCGCAGGTGGCGGATTGCACGGCATCCGCCCGCAAGGCTCGATTGTTCAGCCGGTCTGCGGCGTCACGCTTCCGCTTTGCGAGAAGCGGCATCAGCAGCAGAGCGCAGGCTGTAATTGCCATGCCAAGACGGCTGGTGTCCGCATCGTTATGCAGGTAAAGACCGAGCAGGGCAATGGCTGTAACCACCCCGGCCAGCACATAGAGCAGTATGCCGCAGACACGCGCCGCACGGCTCTGCGAGAGGCGTGCCCCTGGTAAGAACTGCAACAGCACCACGCCCGCCGAGATCAGCTCCACAAAGCTGTCTGACCCGAAGGCAAGCAGCGACACGCTATGCGCATGGTACGCCGCGGTCAGTGCGGCAGAACACTCTACCAGCATCCACAGCAGCGTTATGCACTGCAGCACCACGACCTCGCGCGGCGAGATACGGGGAACGGCGGAGTGGACAGCGGTAGCGACCGGCATAGCATGATGCTACGCCGGGGTGGAGCCGGATACAATCGCCCGTAGCCGGGAGCTACACCGTTGCCTTGCGGCCTGGCATTAACTGAGTGGATTTACCCTTGCTGGCGCGCCAGTCCTGGTAAGCCACCAGCATCGGCGCGGCCACCGCGATAGATGAGTACGTGCCGATCAGGATGCCGACCACCAGCGCGAACGAGAAACCGTGCAGTACCTCGCCACCGAAAAGATACAGCGCCAGCACGGTAAGAAAGGTCAGGCCCGACGCAATCACCGTTCGCGACAGCGTCTGGTTGATGCTCTTGTTTACGATTTCTGAGAGCGTTGCGCGGCGCATCAGCTGGAGGTTCTCACGCACGCGGTCAAAGACGACAATAGTGTCGTTCATGCTGTAGCCGACCAGCGTGAGAATGGCCGCGATCACGGTCAGCGTGATCTCCTGGTTGGTCAGCGAGAAGAAGCCGATGGTGATCAGCGTGTCGTGGAACACTGCAATCACGGCTGCCGCGCCGTAGATGAACTCAAAGCGGAACCACAGGTACACCAGCATGCCCAGCAGCGACCACAGCACGGCCCACCCAGCCTGCCGCGTCAGTTGCTTGCCCGCCGTGGGACCGACGGTATAGGCGTCCTGGATCCTGAACGCGGAGTCGTGGTAGTTCGCATTGAGCGCATTAATAACCGTCTGGCGGCCGTTGTCGGCACCGGCGTCGGAGCTTTTCGGCACGGTGATGACTTCCTCGTTGCCGTTGCCGCCGCCCAGCCGTTGCAGCGTCGCATCATGAATGCCGGACTGGTCCATCACGCGGCGCAGCTGGTCTTCATTCGGCTGCCGGTCGAATGACACTCGCACCTGCGTGCCGCCCTTGAAGTCGATGCCGACCGGCACATGGTGCCAGAACAGCATGCTGAAGATACCGGCGACGGAGAAGATGAGCGAAAAGCCCAGGAAATACCACTTCTTGCTGAGCCAGTCGATGTTGATGTTGCGGAATAGTTCCACGTCTGTGACTCCAGAGTTCTACAAGCTTGTGGTTCACAAAGTGAACTAGATCGACAAAGCCTCGCCGCGAGTCTTGCGCTGCAGCACGCTATCAAAAATGACACGTGACACGAACACGGCGGTAAACAGGTTGGCCAGCAGGCCGAACGTCAGCGTGACGGCAAATCCTCGCACCGGACCGGTGCCCACGAAGAACAGGATGATGGCCGACACAATCGTCGTTACGTGCGTGTCCAGAAGAGTGATCCAGGCGTGCGCAAAGCCATTCTGCACCGCTGCGGCGGGCGGCTTGCCCATGTGCAGTTCTTCACGGATACGCTCAAAGATCAGCACGTTGGAATCGACACCCATACCGATGGTCAGGATCACTCCCGCAATGCCGGGAAGCGTGAGCGTCTGGCCGGTAAAGCCCATAAAGCCCAGCAGAATGACCAGATTGAGAAAGAGGGCAAGGTCCGCGTTGACACCTGCACCGCGGTAGTAGACAAGCATGAAGGCCATCACAGCCAGCATGCCTACCAGCGAAGCGATCACGCCCTGCCGTATGCTGGCTGCGCCCAGCGACGGTCCCACCGAGTGCTCTTCCAGATATGTAATTGATGCGGGCAAGGAACCGGTGCGCAGCATCAGCGACAGGTCGCTGGCGGTCTGCTTGTTGAAGCCGCCGCCGCTGATCTGCCCCTGGTCGCGAATGGCACCGTTGATCGTCGCCACTTCCTTGACCTTGTTGTCGAGCACGATCGCCATCGATTTGCCGATGCTGGTGCTGGTGTACTCATAGAAGCGGTCGCCCGCGCCGGTGGTCAGGTTGAACGAAACATCGGGACGGCCGGCCTCATCCTGCCCGGGGCGGGCGTCGCGAAAGTCCGGTCCCTGCACGATGGCAATGCGCTTCAATGACCAGTAGGACTGATCGCCCGCGGTGTTGCCGCCCTGCACCAGGATGCTGTCGGGCTGATTGGCAAGCTGGGCATCCTGCTCGCTGGTGTAGGGTCCGCCGAGCACCTCGTGAATCTCGAGGCGCGCGGTGGACTGGATGACGTTATGTACCTGGTCCGTGTTCGACACGCCGGGCAGTTCGACCAGGATCTGGTCTTCGCCCAGGCCGTACTTCTGGATGACCGGCTCCGCAACGCCCAGTGAATCGACACGGCTGCGGATGGTTTCAATGGATGTGTCCAGCGTGCGCTCGCGCAGGTCCTTGATCTCCGCAAGCTTCATCGACAGCTTGAAGCCGTCTGCGGTGGAGCTTACGTCATAGGGCTTGAAATCGTTGCCGTCCAGCACATCCCGCAACCCGTTGCGATTGGCAGCAGGCACGCCAGCCACCAGGATGACGGGCTGCGCGGAATCGGGCTTTGTCACCTTGGCACCGGGTACGGCCTTCAGCACGGCAGTCTGCAGGCGCTGCAGGTCGGTATCGCTGGTGGCAGCCACTGCCTCGGCCGTGTGCACCTGCAGCACCAGGTGGGTGCCGCCGCGCAGGTCGAGGCCCAGGTGGATGCGGTCTGTCAGCGTTTGCTTCAGGCCGCCGTGCGGTATGCCAAAGATGCCGTAAAGAAAGATGAGGAGTAGCGCGAGGATCGCAAGGATTCGGCTGTTGATGTTCTTCTGCATGTGTTTTCTGGACGGAACTGCCGACCGCGACGGAGGACGCGGCGGAACAGCTACTTTTCCGCCTCGTCCTCCGTCGTAACCGACGCAATGGCGCTCTTCAGAAACTCGAGCTTGATGTTGTCCGGTGCCACACGCATGGTCACCACGTCATCGCGCAGGCTCAGGATGGTGCCGCGCAGGCCGCCTGTGGTGGTGACACGATCGCCGGATTTCAATCCGGCCAGCATCTCATTCCACTTCTTCTGCTTGCGCTGGTTGGGAATGGCAGTCAGCAGAACCATGCCGATGAGGGCGACGGGCAGCAGCAGGCTAAGCCCGCCAAAGCCACCGGCAGACTGGAACAGGAGAAAGGCGAAGACTGCGTGCACGGGAAACTTCCTTGCTTGGTTGTCAGAGGCACTGCTCTGCAGAAATGGTCACACCACGAGAAGCTCGCGCGGCGGCGCCTGCAGCCTACCGTGGCGCACGGAGCTACACCAGCCGCAAAAGGCGAAGGGGTGCTAGACCAGTATGGTCAAGGAATCAGGACAGAGTGTCAAGGTTTGCGAGGCTGCGCCAGCCTGGCAGGCAACGCCGCTCGGAACGGTTCGCTTACTGGAGGAGTCGCAGGTGTGGCTTCGGCCTCTCTGGCAGCGAAAAGTAAAGACGCTTCATCACGACACTGCAACCACCCGGTGCTCCGCTTGTAGACGATGCGATGAAGGCGACAAGACGCGGTGAGGCTTCCCGGCAAAAGCCTCCAAGTCTCCCGCAAGTACCTGCCAAGCCGTAAGCAGTTCCGGCCCAGGCAGCGTACGCTTGCTGCAACCACGCAGGCAGAAGCTCCGGTAGGCAGCGCCCATCTGCAGCTGGATCTCTCGCTCAAACTGCTCGATCCATCGGACCGCAGCCGCTACTGCCGCGAAGTCCTGTGATGCTGGCAGACCCGCAAAGGCATCCGCCTTCCAGATGTCGCTGTCCAGAACAACCTGCAGCGGAGCAAAGCTGAAACGGTTCAGATACAGTCCCGTGCCCGGCGCCGCCCGGTAGAAGATGCCGAAACCCCACAGTCGCACCTCCCCGCCACCTTCCAGCGGCAGGGAGTATTGCGAGCAGCCCTCCAGCCCTGCGGGTAGCGGCACCCGGTGAAAGCCGTGCTCTACCAGCAGATTGCCTTCGGACGGCGAACATCCTGGCCCCACACCCAACACTGCTGGTTCAGCAGTGTGCCACCCCTCCGCTGCAGCGCATACGGCATCCGCGCGGTCATACGAGGGCTGGTTCCGCTTCCTCGGCAGGCACGCGAAACAACACTTCCAGCGGATTCTCAAAGCCGAGCCAAAGCTCCGGGCCCGCGGCAAACTCCTCATCGGTCAGCAGCGCGGCGTCAAGCCGCTGGGTAAGCTCTTCCCGCTCCAGGCCCATGCCGATGAAGACGATCTCCTGTCGTCGATCCCCATACGGCTCCTGCCAGATGTCCTGGATGTACTCCGCCGTCTCCGGGTCTTGCTCGAGCTCCTCGCGCGAACCTGCCGCCATCCATTCCGCATGCGGCTCAAGCGACAGGGTCTGCCCCGCAATAGCGAACAGCAGCAGCGCATCATGGGCTGTGGCCAGCCAGAGAAAGCCCTTGGCCCGCAGCACGTTGCTGATGCCTTCGTCGATGACGTGGTTCAGCCGCTCCGGATGGAACGGTCGCCGTGCGCGGTACACGAAGTTGCGGATGCCATATTCTTCGCTTTCCGGCGTGTGATGGCCGTTCAGTTCCTTCAGCCAGCCCGCGGACTGCTCCGCTTCCTCCATGTTGAACAGGCCTGTGTTCAGGATGGCGTTCAGGGGCACGCGTCCGCGCTCCGCGTGCACCACGCGCGCTGCCGGATTCAGGTGGTGCAGTACCGCGTGCAAGCGCCCGAGCTCGTCCGTGGAGACCAGGTCGGTCTTGTTCACTACCAGCACATTTGCAAACTCGATCTGATCGATCAGGAGATCGCCAATGCTGCGCTCGTCCTCCTCGCTCAACGCCATCTGCCGATCCTTCAGGTCGTCCACCGTGTTGAAGTCCTCCAGGAATTTGGCTGCGTCCACTACGGTCACCATGGTGTCGAGCTTGGCGACTTTCGACAGCGACTGACCCGTTTCGTCCTCAAAGGAGAAGGTGGCGGCGACGGGGAGTGGCTCTGAAATGCCGGTGGATTCGATCAGGAGGTAGTCGAAGCGGTTTTCACGCGCCAGCCGCGAAACTTCGATCAGAAGATCGTCGCGCAGGGTGCAGCAGATGCAGCCGTTGGTCATCTCGACCAGCTTTTCTTCTGTGCGGCTTAGACCGGCGCCGCCCTCCTTAACAAGCCGCGAATCGATGTTGATCTCGCTCATGTCGTTCACGATGACGGCGACCCGCAAACCCGCGCGGTTGTTTAGAACATGGTTCAGCAGCGTGGTTTTTCCCGCACCCAGAAAGCCGGACAGAACAGTGGTAGGCAGCATGTTTGGCTCCTTGCTATTGAGAATACTATATCAACAACTACTCGGCAGTCGAGTGTCACCAGTTCAGCGGTCCTTTGGGCTGGACTCCTCTGCCGTCGGCCAGGGCTCAGAGGGAGGGGCTAGAATGGCTCTCGCCTGCCCATCCCTGCTGGAGATCTCACCCGACCATGACGCTTTGCCCTGCTGCGCTGCCTGCCCTGCTGTCTGCCGTTCTGTCATCTGCCGTCCTGCTGCCGGCGCAATCTACCGTTCAGCGTCCGCCAGCAACGCCGCTCGTCGCGCATGACCCATACTTCAGCGTGTGGTCCACTACGGATAAGCTGACAGACAGCCCCACAAAGCATTGGACTGGCCATAACCAGCCGCTGAACAGCATGGTGCGCATCGACGGCAAGGCTTACCGGGTGATGGGCAGCGATCCGCGCAGCACGCCAGCCATGGAGCAGACCGGCAGCGAACTGACACCGACGCACACCCGCTACCACTTTGCGGCTGGCGGCGTGGCCGTGGACCTCTCGTTCTTCACACCTGCCTTTCTGGATGACATGGACCTGCTGTCGCGTCCGGTGACGTATCTCACCTGGACAGCTCATTCGACCGACGGTGCTTCGCACCAGGTCGCCGCGTTTCTAAATGCCAATGCGGAAATGTCTACCAGCTACACCGGCCAGCCGGTCGCCTACAGCCGCCAGCAGACTGACAATCTGACCGTGCTGTCCGTCGGAACAACCAGCCAGAACGTGCTGAACCGTTCCGGCGACGACCTGAAGATCGATTGGGGCTACTTTCACATCGCCGTGCCGAACGACGCAGCCGCCAAGACGGCGCTCAGCACGCACACTGCGGCTGCCTTTGCTGCGGATGGTATGCTGCCCGCGTCGGATGACATCGACGGTCCGCCGCCAACAGCGAAGTACGGCGAGGACATGGCCGTGTCCATTCCGTTCGGCCTGATCACCGCGCAGCCGGTGTCGAAGTTCGTGATGCTCAGCTACACCGAGGGCTTTGCGATGGAGTATCTGAACCGCCGCGTCCGCCCTTACTGGCAGCGTGACGGCAAAGCTGTTGGCACCATGCTGGCCGAGGCGCAACGCGACTACCAGCAACTGGACGCGCGCGGTGTTGCGTTCGACAAACAGCTGACCGCAGACCTGACCAAAACCGCCGGTGAACACTACGCCTGGCTATGCACGCTGGCCTACCGCGAGAGCATCGCCGCGCACAAGCTGGTGGCCGACGTGGACGGCCAGCCCATGCTCTTCGGCAAGGAAAATTTTTCGAACGGCGACACGGCTACGGTGGATGTCTTCTATCCCTCCTCGCCCATTTTTCTCTTCTTCAATCCCCGGCTGCTGCACGCGCAGGTGCTGCCGGTGCTGGCATACGCCGCGCTGCCCAACCGCTGGCGCTTCCCTTTTGCGCCGCACGACCTTGGCCAGTACCCGCTGGCCAATGGGCAGGAGTACGGCGGCGGCGAACGAACCGAAGAAGACCAGATGCCTGTGGAAGAAAGCGGCAACATGCTCATCCTGGTGGACGCTCTGGCGCGGCTTGAGAAAGATCACGCGGGCATCGACCTGGCGCAAAAGTACTGGCCTGAGCTGACCAGGTGGGCCAACTTCCTGCACGAACACGGCCTGGACCCAGAAAACCAGCTGACCACGGACGACTTCGCCGGCCATGTGACGCACAACGCGAACCTGGCGCTGAAAGCCATCGATGCCATGGAGGCTTACGCAGATCTGGCTCGCCTGCTGCATCATGACACTGAGGCAAAGCGGTTTAGCGCCGATGCCCACAGCTACGCGAGAAAATGGATGGAGATGGATCGCGAGGGCGACCACTACAAGCTGGCCTATGACTCGCCCAATACATGGAGCCAGAAGTACAACCTGGTTTGGGACAAGGTGCTGGACTACAACCTCTTTCCCAAGTCCGTACGCGACTCCGAGATCAGCTTCTACAAGACAAAGCTGAACATCTATGGCCTGCCGCTGGACAGCCGCAAGGACTACACCAAGCTGGACTGGGAGCTATGGACCGCCACGCTCGCCGACAATGCCGCCGACTTCAACATGCTGATCGACCCACTTTACAAGTGGGCCAACGAGACGACCAGCCGCGTGCCCATGACAGACTGGTACGACACGGTCACCGGCAAACAGGTGGGCTTCCAGGCCCGCAGCGTGGTCGGCGGCCTATTCATCAAGGCATTGGCAGACAAGCCGCTGGCAGACCGGTACCGCAAGGAAGCAAGATAGCGGTGTCTTGAAGCGTGTCTGAAACGGCTGCGTCATCACGCACGCGAGTCTCCACAGTGAGCAAAAGTATAGGGCTGCGGATCTCCGCAGCCCTGTTGCGAGTAAGTCACCTTTACTGGCGTGCAGCTTAGCGAGAGAGTTAGAAGCTCACTTTGAACGCAAACTGGATGTTGAAAGGCTCACCAAGGCCTATACCGGGCGAATTGGCGTTGTTACGCGTTGCGGTAGTCTGCCCCCAAGAGGAGCTGGTAGTACCGGTGGTAGTCGCAACGCCGTTTACATAGGTGGGAGCGCCAATGCCTGTAACCGTTGGCTGGGCGAAGTTGTTGAAGTTGAAGATATTGAAGATTTCAGCCCGGAACTCCGTCATGATCTTCTCGGTGACAGGCGTGTGTTTGAACAGAGAGAAATCCACGGTGCGGAAGTTTGGCCCGTAAAGGGAGTTACGACGTGCATTGCCGTAGGTACCAAGCGGTCCAGCCGTGAAGTACTGATTGGTCGTGTTCGCCTGGAGAAAGCGGTAGGTACGACCACCGGTGCTCGTCGGGCCAACATATGGCGTGCTGGTCAACAGTTGTGTGCCACCCAGGTATACCTGAGAATTCACAACGTTTGGCCGATCCTTTAGCTGATTGGTCACACTGCGGTCGCCGGAAACCAGCGGATTGAGCGGCTGCCCACTGGAATATGTAAGCAGCGCATTCGTCTGCCAGCCCTTGGTCAGCCGGGGAGCAAAGTGACCCAATTGCGGCACGTTGTAGAAGATGGTGCCCGTCACCGTGTTGCGATTATCAAACGTACTTGGGCCGTAATCCTGCTTCAGGTTGTAGCTGTTTGAGGGTGTGGTCGGGGACGAGACGGTGTCCATCGACTTGCTCCACGTATAGTTCACCGTTCCGGTCAGCCCCTTCCACGCGGCCTGCCGCAGGCTCACCTGCATGGAGTTGTAGTTCGAGGTTGCACCGGACTGCAGTTGGTTGATGCCGAGGGGTGCCTTGCCCGTCAGAATGCTCTGGTTTGGGAACGTGAGCTGCGTGTAAGGACGGGCCGATGCCACAGATGTCCCGTTTGCTGCCGGCTGGTTCAGATCGCGCAATACCAGGAGATGCCGGCCATTCGAACCAACATAGCCGAGGCTGAACAGCGTGGTCTTGGACAACTGCTGCTCAACGCCGAAGCTGTAGACACTGGCGTATTCCATCTGGATGTTCTTGTTGACAGCGGCGATGCCAAGCTGTGGGGGGTTAGCCGTGGTGAAGGGATTCACATTCGGCTGCCAATTCACGTTGGTCGCGTTATAAATCACCGCAGCATCGGGACCTGCGGGATTATTTTGCAAGTAGTTTGCGCCGCCATTGCCTGTCGAGCCGGACACCATGGAGACCATACCCGGGACATCGTAAAAGATGCCGTATTGACCACGAACTACCGTGGAATCGTTGTCACGCGGCGAGTATGAGAAGCCGACACGCGGAGCCGCTGCACCGTAGTAGTTGTTGTACGTCCCCAATTGAAAGCTCGGGGAGGTACCTGGGATGAAGTTGTAGATGTCGTTTCTCTCCGCATTTACGACACCGGGAATGGTGTAGCGGAGTCCAACGCTGACATTGAGCTTCTTACTGACTTGGAAGTTGTCGGACGCCCAGAAGTCTTCCGTATTCAGAATCCACACGCGCTGCGCATTACCCTGTAGCAACCGTGCACCAGAACTGCCCGTGTTCGTGGGCGCTCCCACGAGGAAGTCAGCCAACTCGGTGGCGCGTGAGCAGTCGACGATGTTGAGCGTGGCGCAGGTGGCAGTCGCCTTGGCGCTTGGGGTCTGCGAACCCGTGGACCAGCCGTTGCCTGCGTCCGTACCACGCTGGCCATCAAACGTAAACGTACCGCGTGCACTGGAGAAGTACAGCTGGTTCACATTGCCTCGGCGGTACTCTCCACCGAACTTCAGAGAGTGCTTGCCGAGGGTCCAGTGAAAAGAGTCTGCAATATCGCCAGTGACGTCTGTACGCCCTGAAGGTTGTGTTGCGCCCACCTGGTCAAAGCCCGTGCCCGTGCCGCCGCCACTGAAGATAATGGAAGGGGAGCCAGCTGCAATGATGGTGCCCTGCGCAAGGCCCAGGTTCAGACCAGCCGATGTACCCGGATTGAAGTTCTGATTTGCATCGTTGAACGTCTGCAGGAAATAGTTCATGCCAAGCGAAAGCTGGTTGAGCATCTTGCTGTTCAGGATGTACGTGTCCACGATCGACGCGTTATGGATGTGCATGGGTGCAGTCTGGAAGTAGTCCGCGTAAAGCGAAGCCGTTGGTGCGGTCTGCTTACCAGTGGTGCCCAGATAGCGCAGTGAGATGGAGTGCTTATCGCTGAAGTGATGATCCAGCTTGATGATGCCGTTGTAGCTGTTGTAGTTCGCCGTGCCGTTCGCGGAAAAGTTACCGATCGTCGCGGGCAGGGCCTTGGTGTTTGCCGGGTAAAGCGTCCTGTACAGGTTCAGGCTTAGCTGGTTGGGCGTCTTACCAAAGGCCTGCAGGAAGCTCGTGCCCTGCGCGATCCAGGCGTCTGAAAGCACGGTGTCAGAGGCCGACGTGTTTGCCTTTGCGACTTGGATCTCTCCAGCAACAAAAAGGAAGGTATGGTCCTTCCAGATAGGACCACCGAGCGTAAAGCCGCCCTGGTGATTGCGGATAAGCTGCTTGCGTGCATTTGGCGCCTGGAACGGATTCAAAGCAGCGAAAAATTCGTTACGGTCGAAGTAAAAAACGTCGCCATGAATGTTGTTTGTGCCTGAGCGGAGCACCATGTTGGAATTGGCACCGGCATTGCGGCCTTGGTCTGCGTCGCCAGCAGCTTGCATCGAGAACTGATCGATCGCCTCAATCGGAATGAGACCACCGGGAACGCTGGCGATACCGCCCTGATTCGACGCCACAATGCCGAGCCAGGCGTCCGTGTTGTCAACGCCATCTACCTGGAAGTTGATGGAGGTCGTACGCGAACCGTTGACCGAATTGCTAAGGGCACTCACGCCGGGCGCAAACTTCGTCATGCGCGTGAAGTCGCGCCCGTTCATGGGCATCTCCTGCACGGACTTCGAATCAATGACGGCGACAAGGGCACTGGATTGGGTATCCGTCGCGACTGAGGCGGCGTCGGCAGTCACGTCGATGACAGTGCTTTCAGACCCTACGCTGAGCTGCACGTCCATGGTCACAACCTTGGTCACCTGCACGTCGATGCCGCTGAATTTTCTCGCGGCAAAGCCGGGTGCGGTGACAGTAAGGTCATACTGCGACGGTGTAAGTTCCGGGAAGCTGTAGTCGCCTGACTTATTTGACTTCCCGTTGATCGTGGTGCCGGTTGCGGGATTGGTCAACTGAATCGCGGCGTCTGCGACGATGGCGCCCGAAGGGTCTGTGACAGTTCCCGAGATGGTTCCGCGAAAGGTTTGCGCACCTGCGATCATGCTCGAAACCGCAACGGCTGAGGCAAGTAACGAGAGCCGTGATGGCTTTGTGAGGATACCCATGAAGTGTCTCCTGAACTGCTGGTGCGAGCTTCCCGAAGGCGAGATATCAGGAAGCGAGATCGAGCCGATGATCCGCTTACTACGGTTTACCCGGCGCGCTGAAAGCACGGCAGGATTTCCTAAGACAGCAGGATGCGCAGAGATGTTTAGATTGCTCCTAACCTACATCTCCTTGACTCAAATTGCAATGAAAACGTCTAAGCACTGTTAGTTTTTGTACCTAACAACAAAGGCCGGGAACAGAAGCTCCCGGCCTTCGTAATCTGCTGTTTGACGACTTAGAAAATCAGCTTGCCCGCGAACTGCACGTTGAAGGGTTCGCCCGGACCAATGCCCGTCGCGCCGCCCGAATTACGGGTTGAGGTAATGCGGCCAAAGCTGGTCCCGCTGGTGTTGGATGTAGTTGGGCTTGCAAGGTTCACATGGTTTAAGATGTTGAACGTCTCTGCACGGAGCTGCAGGCTGATGCCCTCATGAATCTGCGTGTTCTTTACTAGCGATGCATCCACCGTAAAGAAGCCAGGGCCACGGAAATCATTTCGGCGCGACGTGCCGAAGGTACCAGTAGCCGGAGTACTGAAGGGAGCGGATGCACCAGGTAACAGGTACTGAACGTATGGCGAACCTGAAGCCGGGACCACCTTAGCCGTGTTCGCGCTCTTATAGGGAAGACCATTGGTGTAATTCACGCGGTCCTGGTTTTCGTTCGTACCGCTGATGTCCGAACCCACTTTGATGGAGAATGGCGTGCCCGTGTAGGCGGTAATAAACGTGTTGCCCTGCCAGCCCTTGGTCAACAGCGGCAGGCTGTGTCCGATCTGCGGAGCCTCGTACACCACGTATCCGTTGAAGGTGCTGCGAACATCAAAGTCCGCATTGCCGTAATCACCATTTAGGTTCGCGGAATCCTGCGGCGCAAGTCCACGCGTGCTGGAGATAACGTCCAGTGAGTGGCCCCACGTGTACGACGCCTGAGACGTCAAACCGTGAAAGGCGCTGGTACGAATGGTGGCTTGAAGCGAGTTGTGGTTCGAGTAACCGTTGCTCTGTATCTCGTTGACCGCGGCGATGGTCGTGCGGTTTGGAATACGGGTATCGTTGTAGAAGGGCCGCCGCTGCTGAACCGTCAAAGTCGGATTAGTGGCTGCCGGGCGCGCCTGGTTGATGTCGCTCAGGTTGAACAAGCGACGCCCGACAGCACCCACGTAGGCAACGGTCATCACTGTGTTGCGATTGATCTGGTATTGCGTGTTGAACCCGAAATTGTGGGAGTATGCTGTCTTGAAATCCGGAGTCACCGAAGCAAGTCCATAGACGGACGGTGCACCGGCTGTACCGTCAAACGGATTGACGCCTGTCCGCCACTGGTAGAACGTTGGGCTTACCGTCCGAACCGGCGTTGGTCCGGAGAAGTTGGCTTGCGCACCGACTGCGCCGCCGTTACCGGGACGATTGTCAAAGAAGCCGTTGAAGTTTGGCGCGTCGTAATACAGGCCCCAGTTTGCACGGAAGACCATGACCGGGTTCACCTGGTATGAAAATCCTGCACGTGGCGCGAAGTTGAACTTGCTCGGGTTGTAAAGTGATGGCGTGCCGCTGTTGCCTACCTGTACCAGGCCGTAACCGTTCGCCGCGGCATCGCCTGGACGGAAGACGGCAAGTGCGCCCGTGGAGCTGAGTGAACCGTTGTACTCATACCGCACACCGTAATTCAGGGTAAATGTCGGTGTCAGCTGGTACTGATCCTGCAGGAAGCCGGCATAAGTGTTCTGGAAAATATCGCGGCGCAAGACGCCTTGCACGAATGAGGACGATGCCACATAGCCTGCGAGGTAATCCGCCAGAGCTTTCACTTCCGTCGCAACGCCTGCGTCGGCACTGTAGGGAGTGGCACCCGCAGGAAGAATGGCAGCAATTGCGGCGTTTGACGTTGCCGTTCCATTGAACGTAAAAGTGCCGCGGACATTGCGCTGGTACTGCAGATCCATGTAATTACGGCGGAACTCGCCACCTAGCCGGAACTGGTGCTTGCCCTTCACAAAGGTCGCCACATCCGTGATGTGGCCCGTGTAGTCCTTGCGGCCAACCGGCTGTGTGGCGCCAGTCTGGTCAAAGTTCGTGATGTTGATGGTCGGTGCGCCGAACAGCGAAGGATTCGTCACGCCTGTGTTAAGGCCGAGCGCGGGAATGTTCTGGTTGTGCACAGCGTCGTTGAAGGTCTGGTTGAAGATGCCTACGGCAACCAGGAACTGGTTCGACAACCGGTCTGAGATGGCCCAGTTGTGGCTCAGCGAAAAGTTTTGGGTGATGTCTGGAGCTATTTCATAGTAGGGGAAAATGTTACTGCCAACCGGGGCAGTCTGGCGACCCGTGCCCACAAAGGCCTGCAGCTTCAACGATTGTTTCGAGTTGATGTTCCAGTTAATATTCCCTATGGCGTTGTCGCTGTAACCTATCTGCGGAATGGGCTCAAGGAAGTTACCGATAGCGGCGGAGTAGCCAGCCGCATTGCCGAGCGGCCATAGCGACAGAACGCTAAGCGAAAGCGGATTGACCCCGATACCATGCGACCTGAGCAGGTTGGTCGCCTGCGTTACGTAGGCTCCAACCGGCTCGGTTGCAGGCGAGGTGCTCTGAATTACAAATTTCTGGCGCTCGTAGTTTGCGAAGAAGAACACTTTGTCCCGAAGGATGGGACCACCCAACGATCCACCGAACTGCGCGTTGCGAAGCTTGGGCTTACGGACACCGTCTGCAAG